>JAMCTA010000170.1 GCA_023381895.1 Chloroflexota bacterium | reverse complement strand
CCGGTGTACTGCATGGCCACCTTGCCGGCGGTGAACGGCTCCATCGGCTTCTTGTACTGACTGGTAATCGCCTTCCACGAGGTTGGCGTGGCAATAACGCCGCGCTTAGCCAGGCCGGCGACGAAGTCGAGCGCTGCCACTGCCTCTGGGCTGGCGAGGGTGCACTGGTCGAGGCTGGTGTTGAAATAGTGGCCGCCGTTGGCCAGCGCCAGGCTGTACCAGCTGTTTTCATAGCCACTCCAGCTCACCAAGGCGCCAACACGGTCTACCGTGTTGCCCTTCATGACCGTGAGCTTCTCGGCGTACTGCGCAAGGATATTCCAAGTCCACTTGGCCGGGTCCTTGCTCAGCTCGGTAGGGGGCGTCAGCCCCGCCGCGTCTAGTTGATTGACATTGTATAGAACAACACCGACGCTGTAGTCCCAGGGCAGGCCCCACTGCTTACCATCGTACTGATACCATTGCACCGCGGCTGGTAGCATCTGCTTGAGATTCTCACCGACCGTCTTGTCCTGGGCCACCAAGTCAGCGATGCTACCTTCCAGGCCGGCAAAAGCGCGATTCTTGAAGCCGTCACTGTCGGAGAGGAAGGCGTCGGGGCCCGTCCCTCCAGCTTCAGCGACCGTGACTTTCTGGTAGTAGTTGCCGCCCGGTACGGTGACGGTCACCTGGACGTCGCTGCTCTTGGCGTTGAAGGCGCCGGCCCACTTCGTAAAGCCGGCCTGGTAGCTACCACCCCCCCACTCCCAAAAGTCGACCGCTGTCTTCCCTGCCGCTGGGGCTGCTCCGGCCGGCGCTGGAGTGGCGGTGGCGACAGTCGAAGTCGCGGCCGTGCTTGGCGCTGCGGCTGTGCTCGACGCAGTCGTGCTTGATGCTGCAGATGTACTCGACGCGCTCGTGGTGGTGGCAGCCGCTTTGGATGAGGAGGTTGTGGCGCCGGCAGCCGGCGCCACGGCCCCACAAGCGCTAAGAAGCGCGGTCCCAGTCAGACCAAGCACCATCGTGCTTGTCTGCAGGAAGGATCGACGAGAAAGCCGACACTGCATTCTTTCCTCTCCTATCGCTACACGGTCTCGTGAACCGCCGGCGCTGAGGACACTACGGGGAGCGTGCGCCCACCACCTTCACGAGACGGTCGCCGTCCTGGCAGCCGCTGCTTCTGCGCGGGTGGATAGTACTTTGGGGGAACGCCCCCCAACTGCAACTGCCCGTAGCGCGTACGCCGGGTGATTGACGACTTCACCCACCTCCATTGTCCAGGAACCATGGGCAAACCTCCCCGCCGAGGCTGTTCCCCTCGGCGGGGAGGCAGCCTACACCATCACCAGCAAGTTAGGAAATGCCCTCTACCATCAAAAGGAGCTAACTAAAACGTTAAATGTATGATAAGGACTTTGTTACTTCCTGTCAACTGAGCAACGATCGTGGTACGTCGCTTGGACTCAAGTGGTGTAGACCTCGAGGAGAAACGAGCGTGGCGCCTTGATAATCGCCTCGCTGGGCACGCCGAAGCCTCGCAAGATGATGGATGTCCAGCAAGGTTGCCTTCTGGAAGCCGGATTCACGGCACGTTGACAGGTCCAGCACTGCACTGTAGGCTCATCACGGTATGAAGATGACTCTAAAAGGTTTTATTACGCCGTGGTCCGTCTGGTAGACATCGCAAAACGCGCCCATACGTCGATCGCGACCGTTTCGATCGTTCTGAGCAGCCGGCCATCTAACGTCGTGATCTCTGAGAGCACACGTCAGGCCGTACTCGACGCGGCGCGCGAGCTCGGCTACGCGCCAGACATCGCGGCCCGGCGGCTGCGCCGCAACGGTGGTGGCCCACGGACGATCGTCCTAGCGATTGCCCACCCTGTGGATGGGCGTCTATCGTTGGTCAGCCGGATCGTGGCTGGTGTGCAGCGGCAGTTACACGCGATGCAGGAGGAACTCGCTGCTGCCGGCGTCGTCCAGCTCATCGTGGAGACGTTCGAACTGGGCAGCCTGGACCAGCTGCGTGGCCTGAGTGAACCGTTTTGGTTCAATGGCCTGCTCATTACCAACACCGCACCAGAAGATGATGCCTACCTGGATTCTCTGACGCCCAGTGTCCCCATCGTGCTCTTCCAGCGCTATACCCGGCATAGCAGCGTCAACACCGACAGCGAGCTGGTGGGGCGCCTGGTCACCCAGCATCTGATCGACTTGGGACATCACCGAATTGGCCTCATCTGTCCGGATGTCGAGTCACAGGCGCTGACGCTGCGCACCCGTGGGTACCGAGAGACACTGCGCCGCGCGGGCCTGCCGGGTGGTCTGGAGGCAGTGGCATACGGCAGGAACTGGGCAGATGGCGCCTACGCCGCGACGCAGCGCCTGCTCAGTCCGGCAGACGGCGGGCGGCCGACGGCCATCTTTGCGGCCAACGACCTGCTCGCCATCGGCGCCATGCGGGCCATCCGGGACTGGGGGCTGCGCGTCCCAGAGGACGTCGCCATTGCCGGCTGCGACGATGCCGAGTTTGCAGCGTACTTAGAGCCTGCCTTGACGACCGTCCACTTACCGATCGAGGAGATGGCCGCCCGAGCTACCGCCATCCTGCTGGATCTGATCCGTCAGCGTGCAACGCCGCCGGTCCAGGAGATGCTACCGGCCCATCTGGTAGTGCGGCGCTCTAGCGGTCCGCCGGGGGCGCCGGGCGCAGAATGAGCTAGAGTCAGTCTGGGCAAGGGCTCACTCCTCTACCCTTGACCTCGCTGCACACCGCTGCTACCGTGCCCAAGCACTCTGACTCAGGAGCACGAAGAGGAGAGTCGTGTCAAACCGTCCACCTAACATCATCTGGTACTGCACCGATCAGCAGCGCTTCGACACGATCGCTGCGCTCGGGAATCCCTACGTCCATACTCCGCACCTCGACCGTCTCGTGCGCGAGGGCGTCGCCTTCACGCACGCGTTCTGCCAGTGCCCCATCTGTACGCCGAGCCGGGCGAGCTTTCTGACTGGCAAGTACCCCAGCACCGTGCACGTCAACACAAACGGCAACACCTACTTCCCGCCGGACGAGATGCTCATCACGCGCCATCTCGCTGAGAACGGCTACACCTGCGGGCTCACCGGCAAGCTTCACCTGGCAGGGGCAGCCCGCGGCCCTGAGCCGCGCATCAATGATGGCTACAGCTTCTTTCGCTACAGCCACGCCCCTCGTGACAACTGGCCTACTGGCCACGACTACGCCAACTGGCTGCGTGACCAGGGGCTTGATCCCTCAGCCGTGCTCACTGTGCGCTCCAGCCTTTTCGGCGGCCTCATAGAGCCATCACCCGACCACGACAATGTGCCACCCCACCTGCACCAGACCACTTGGTGCAGCGAACAAGCCCTCCAATTCGTGCAGGCCCAGCACGACCGGCCGTGGCTCCTCAGTATCAACCCCTACGATCCCCACCCTCCCTACAACCCACCCTGGGAGTTCTACCGCCGCTTCGACCCGCCTAGTCTTCCCGGTCCTCATTGTCATCCGAGTGATCTCGAGCAGCAGCGGACACTGGCCGGCATCGACTTTCAGAGCACTCCACAGTCTCCGGAAGCAATCGCTGCAAAGAAGATCCAGGCTGCCTACTACGCCATGATCGAGCTCATCGATGAGCAATTTGGCCGCATCCTGGAGCTCTTGGACCGTACGGGACAGCGCGAGCGCACCGTGGTCATCTTTATGAGTGATCACGGTGAAGCGCTTGGCGACCACGGTCTGACACAGAAGGGCTGCCGCTTCTTCGAAGGGCTGGTCCGAGTGCCGCTCATCATCTCCTGGCCGGGTCACATCCTCGAAGGCGCGCGCAGTGATGCCCTGGTGGAGCTCCTCGACGTCGCCCCTACCATTCTCGATGTCGTGGGCCTACCCCAGCTTCCTGGCACACAGGGACGCTCACTCCTGCCCTTGCTTACCGGTCAAGCGTCGCTCGCCGAGCACCGTACGTTCATCCGCAGCGAGTACTACGATGCCGTCGACCTCCCCCACCACAGCTACGGCACGATGTACCGCGATCGCCGCCACAAGCTCGTGACCTATCACGGAACGGGTCTGGGCGAGCTCTACGACCTCCAGGAAGACCCTAGAGAGTTCACGAACCTCTGGGACAACCCCGCCAGCCAGGACGTCAAAATGGCGCTTCTCATCAAGAGCTACGACGCCGCCATTGCCACTCTCGACTACGGTCCGCCGCGCGTCATGCCCTACTGATGCTCTGGACGGGCGTCGCGAGCACCGGAGCCACACCCATTTGACTGCTGGCGTTCAGAAGCACAACTGCGTTGCGATCACCGTGGACGCGCAGCCTTCGTCTCCTGCCCAAGCCATCACAGAGATGGAGACGCTACAGGGTGTTCTCCTCGAGTGCGTAGGTGTAGTCTCCAGACAGGCCGAGCATGATGTCGAGATTCTGGACTGCTGCCCCCGAGGCGCCCTTGCCCAGGTTGTCCAGCCGGGCGACAAGGAGCACTTGCTCCTCAGCCCGATTCTCGAACACAAACAGCTCCATCTCGTTCGTGCCATTGAGAGCTTCCGGCTCGAGATGCGTCGCCGGCGGAGGCTCGAGGGGCAGCACGCGCACGAAGCGCTGGCCGGCAAAGCGCTCTGCAAGCGCAGTGTGCAGGTCGCTGCCCGTCACTTTACGTGGGAGAGCCCACAACTGGAGGGGAATCGTCACCAGCTCACCTTGACGGTATCTCCCCACCGAAGGTGTAAAGAGAGGCCGCCGGGAGAGGCCGCCGTGCTGCTGCATCTCGGGCACGTGCTTGTGCCCGAGATCGAGACCGTACAGGCGATAGTGCTCTTCCGCACGCTGTGGCCCCGTACCCTCGAAGGCAGCGATGAGCTGCCGTCCCCCGCCGCTGTACCCCTCGATGGCGTGAACGGTGATGGGAAAATCTGGCGCGAGCAGAGCAGCATCAACCAGTGGCCGGAGCAAAGCCACAGCACCAGTGGGATAGCAGCCGGGATTGGCAACGCGCTGCGCGTGCGCAATCTGCTCAGCCTGGTCGGGCAAGAGCTCTGGAAACCCGTAGGTCCAGCCGGGATGGACACGATGGGCGCTGCTCGCATCGAGGATACGCACGGCAGGGTTCTCCACGAGCGCCACCGCCTCCCGTGCCGCACTGTCCGGGAGGCAGAGAATCGCCACGTCAACCGCATTCAGCAGCCGTTTCCGCTCTCCCGCGTCCTTGCGCCGTTCTGGATCGATGCTCACGAGCTCGATGTCAATCCGGCCGCGGAGACGAGCACGAATCTGGAGACCGGTTGTTCCAGACTCACCATCGATGAAGATCGCTGGTCTGCTCACCGCGCTCGTTCCTCCTCCACATCTTCTCTAGGCGTGCTGCTCCAAGGCTAACGCTGCCTCAGGCGCCTACGCAACCGCTGCTCAAGCGACGTCTCCGTACACCACTGCTTCGAGCGCACGCCAGGGCCAGCGCCACTGCTCACCATCGCCCTGCATGTGCGCCGTGAGAAAGGAACGGATGCGCTCATCGTACCGTGTATCATCCTCGGCGAGGAAGAGCCGGCTCTTGGCCTGTGCCATGGCATCTTCAAAGGTGACAGTCCTGGCCCCTGTAAAGGGTTTGAGCTCTGCATGTGGCCGTAAGCCGCGGCTGAAGAGGAGGTTGTAGAGATCGAGGAACACCGGCTCAGCTGGGTACGGGGTGCTCCAGACCTCCTCCCAGAGAGGAGCGAGCTCTCCGCCCATCGGCTCGACACGGATCGCGAGAAACCAACGCCGGCGGGCGTGGGCTACGATCTTCTCGACGAATGGCACTATGTCCTCGATGGGATAGAGCACGTGCGCAGCCAGCACCACATCGTGAGGCTCAACCGTCGCCTCCTCCCACGCTGCCGGCACAACGTGTACGTTCCGGAGACCTGCCAGACGCACACGATCATCCAGATGCTCACGCATGGCTGCTGAGGGCTCTACTGCGGTCACGCTGCTCGCTACTGCAGCAAGCGGGATCGTGTAGCGGCCAGCTCCAGCGCCGACGTCGAGGAAAGTTCCTCCATTTCCTACGGCAGCTGTGAGAAGCTGCACAAGCCGGTCAGCAGACGGGTCGTGCTGTTCGCTCATCCGGCGAAACTGCGCCGCCCGGCGGTCCCAGTATTCGGCGCCTCGACCACTCGCCTGCCCGAGTCCTTCGATGGCCATCCTCCGCGACGTCACGACCTCACGCCAGCTCGCTGCCCAATCGCGTGACGCCCAACCTCTTCCAGCAATCATCCCCGTACTCCTCTGGCTGCCACTCTTCTATATCTATAAATGAGCAACGCCTATACTGGGTGAGACAGTAGCAGGTTCTAGGCAGTCTTCGCGCTGCCTCTTCGAGTGCTGAGTCTTTCCACGGTGGTGTTGCAAAGGGCGAAGCCCTCCACCCGGCTCACCACTCTACACGCTGGAGAATGTGGTGCTCACGCCACACATTGCCGGCTCACGCGACGCCGAGTGCCGGCGCATGGGGCGGGTGGCCGTCGAAGAGCTGCGCCGGTATCTACACGGCCAGCCACTCCTGTGGCAGATCACTCGCGAGCGCGCCGCACTGCTCGCCTGACCGCTGCCAGTCCTCCCGGCTGCGGAGAAAGCGCATGGGCTCAACTCACCTGCTCCAGGTCCATCCGGTCGCCGGGTACCTCGCTATTCAAGCTCTCAATCCTGTAAAAGTAATTCCTTCAATGAAGGTGCGCTGAGTGAAGAAGAAGAGCAACACCATTGGGGCAACCACGATAAAGCTGGCTGCCATGAGTGGCGCCCATTCTGTCAGGTGTTGACTCTGAAAGCTATACAACCCGATCGACAGCGTGTAGGTACTAGGCCTATCCAAGAAGATGAGCGGCCCAAAGAAGTCTGTCCAGTTATTCTGAAACTGGAAGAGCACGACGACTGCCAGCGCCGGCTTGGAAAGCGGAAGAATGATCCGCCACAAAACACCCAGATGGCTAGCGCCATCCACGATTGCCGCATCGACGAGATCTTGCGGCTGTCGAAGGAAAAACTGTCGTAACAAGAAGATGAAAAACGCGGATCCAAATAAGTTCGGCACAATTAATGGCAAGAATGTACCTATCCAATGCATCTTCGCGAACAGGATATAAACAGGGATGAGTGTGACGTAGTTTGGAATCATCAAGGTGGCAAGAACTAAGATGAAAAGGGCATCACGCCCGGGCCAGCGAACACGTGAGAAGCCGTAGGCCACTAGCACCGAGCTCACCAGTGTGCCAGCTACGGACGGCACCGTAATGATCATCGTATTCCTCAGGTAAAGTAGAAAAGGGAAGAACGTAAAGGAGAGAGGATAGTTTGACCATAACGGCTTGCCTGGCCACCAGATCGGCGGAGCGGCAAATACCGCACTTTCTGGCTTCAGCGACGTGGAGATCATCCAGAATAGTGGAAAGACGAATCCGACAGACATCACGAGTACGATGATGAAGACGACAATCTTGCCAATGGAGCGGAGAATATACGTCTGCACGCGCTGATGAGCGGACGGTTGCACGCCGGTGAGGACTCGATCAACTGTCCCTACCATAACTCACCTCACTCATAATGCACATAGCGACGGGACATCCTGATGGATGCCAAGGAGAGGATAAAGATAATGGCAAATAGTATCCATGCCATCGCCGAGGCATAGCCCATCCGGTAGTACACGAAGGCATTGTTGAACAACTGAATCGAGTACATCAGTGTCGCGTTGAGAGGACCGCCACCGGTCATGATGAAGGGTGCGGTAAAGACCTGGACGCCGCCAATGAGGCCTAGGACGAAATTGAAGAGGATAACCGGCGATACCATCGGCAGCGTGACGTGCCAAGCACACTGGAGCGCTCCCGCTCCATCGAGATGTGCCGCCTCATAGAGTACCGCCGGCACATCCTGTAAGCCAGCAAGAAAAATGATCACGGCGGCTCCGATGCCCCACACGCTGAGCAGAATCAGTGCGGGCATCGCCCAAGTGGGGCTGCTCAGCCAGGGAATCGAAGGGATGTGTACGAGCTTCAACGCCTCATTAATGATGCCGCCATCGGTATTGAACAGCATAATCCAGAGAATCGCCGAAGCTACGGTCGGTACCACCGTTGGTAGATAGAAGGCGGTGCGGAAGATACTCCTGCCCCAAATTCTGATGTTGAGGAGGATAGCGAAGAACAGTGCCACGATAAGATCGAGTGGCACGCTCGTAACTGTGTAGTAGGCTGTATTCTTGAGCGATGTCCAAAAAAGCTCATCCTGACGGAACAAGGTCTCGTAATTGTTGAACCCGATCCATACGGGATTCTCAACAAGATGAAAGGACGTAAAGCTATAGAAGATCGAGGCGAAGACAGGATAAGCCGTAAACCAGAGAAAGCCGATGACCCACGGCGAAACGAAGGCGAGTCCTATGAAAAGCTCACGACGCTGCCGCTTAGTCATACCGAGCTATCTACCAGTTCGGGTGGGAGGTCTTGAACTGCTTGAGTTGTACTTGCGCTTTCTGATTGAGCTGCGTTAGAGCCTCCTTGGGTGTCGCCTTGTGATAGATCACCTGTTGTGTCGCAAACGTGAGCTGGTCTGAGAAGTAGTTGATGATGGGCGAGATCACCGGCGGGGTCAAAAGATTCAGCTTGAGTAGATCGATCCACTTGACCATCAACGGCACCTTCTTCGCAAAAGCGGGGGAAAGCGCAACAGATTTTACCGGTGGATTGTTATTCTCTTCTACGTTCCATTGCAACACCGCCTCCGGACCACCCATCCACTTGATAAAGACCACCGATTGCTCCTCGTGCTTCACCCCCTTGGGGATGACGAACACGTTGCCGCCTCCAGTGTGAGCGGTACCATAGGGAACTCCTGGTGCCGTTGGCGGAAAGGCGACGGCATAGTTTAGATGAGGTGCTGCCTCAGGAATAGTGATCGGGGTATACTCACCCATCGCCTCCATCGCCATCTGGTTAGCGTAGAATGGAGTCTGGTTCCCGGTGAAGAGCTTCGTGAATGCGGTCACCTTATCCGGGCCACCAAGCAGGTCGGAGTACTTGATATACCATTCGAGAAGCGAGATATTAGGATCGGTCACGATCGTGAACTCTCCCTTGGTGACGTCGTAGAAACCCCCTCCCCAGATAGCAGCCCATGTAAAGGGACTACCTGTAACCCAGGGGGCAAATGGGATCTCCGCCAGTGATCCGTCGCTCTTCTTCTTGATCAGCTTCTGAGCATAGGCGTCCATCTCTGGAATGGTCTTGGGTGGCTTGGTCGGATCCAGTCCTGCAGCCTGAAAGAGATCCTTATTATAGGCGAGGATATTGAAGTCAAACTCTTGAAGGAATCCCCACAGGTGGCCGTGAAAGTGGATCATCTCCCAAGCAATGGGGAAATAGTCGGATTCTTTGATGTCCTGCTGGGCAGCGTAGGAATCCAGGGGAATAATGAAGCCCTGCGATGCCCACGTGGGCATCGGGAAGTAGTCATAGGTCATGATGGCGTCGGGAGGCTGTCCCGATGCCATAGCAGTGACGTACTTCGTATAGTGATTGGCACTGGAGATGACGACGTCCTTGGTCTGGAAAGTGTTGCTCTGCTTATTGAACTCAGCTACAAGTTGAGCGATGATCTTCTTACCCAACTTGTCCGTGGCGGGATTCCAGAACTCCAGCTCAAGGCTTGCTTTCTTCACCGCGCCTTGAGTCGCACTGACGGAGGACGTCGAGGCAGCAGTGCTCGTGGTGCTGGCAGTGTTTGGCACCGCAGAGCTGGAGGCTACGCTCGTAGTGCTCGCCGTGGCTGCCGCGGAAGCGCCGCAGGAAGAAAGAGCAACACCTCCTACCACCGTGGCTCCAAGTACACCAGTGAGCCTGAGAAGAGCGCGACGGGTCAAAGCGGTCTGCACGGGTAACACTCCTTAACAATACAGAGCCCCGAAACGATACTCTCGACAGTGCCAGGAAGCGGGCGGTGCTCAACGCCGCGCAGCTATGCAACGGCATTTCGCAGCCGATTATAGAGCAGTTTTCTTAACGAGTCAATGACGTCCTACCTGAGTACCTGAGCTAGGCTCCATCGCTTTACCAAACGAGAGCAGCTATGATTGGAACGCTGCAGGGCGACCACGACAGAGACCGCAGCCCAAGGCCTAGGAAAAGGAGAGACGACGGTGTCCGGTCAGCGTGCAGCAGGCGGCATCGACTGGCACATCAACTATCGCTCCTCTTACACCGAACGGCTAGCGCTCCATTCCACCAAGACGATCTGGCGTAGTCTCGCTCCCCTGATTCCTCAAGGCTGCACGATGCTCGAGATAGGCTGCGGCTCAGGACGCATCATCTCCTTAGCGATGCGCGACCGCGGAGTACACGGCGTCGGCATCGACGTTACGCTAGAGGGGATGCGCTATGCCCAGGGACTTGCCGCAGCGGTCGGCGTCCAGCCTGCTTTCGTGCAGGGTGACGGTCTCCGGTTGCCCTTTGCTACCGACAGCTTCGACTGTGTCCTCTCCGAGTCTGTCATCGACCACTTTGGCGACAAGACGCCGCAGATCGTCCAGGAGCACGTCCGCGTCTGCCGTCCGGGTGGACGCGTCATCGTCACTACTCCCAATCTGCTGCACCTACTCCACACGTATCACTGGCTACGTAGTGGCGAACATTTCGTTGGCTATCCTGACCGTCTCTACTCGCGACCTGGCCTCGCTCGCCTCCTGAAGAAAGCGGGGCTCCGCCCTCTCCGCTACAGCGGCTTCTCTCCTTCTGCTAGCTTCGAGTGGTTTCTCCCCTTCCATCCGACGTTTCTCCGACCGATCGACTTCTGGTTCGGGCCGAATATCCTCTCTTGGATTGGCTACCAAACGGTCATCGTCGCCGAGAAACCGTAGCAGCTAGAGCGATCCGAGACAGTGCGGGGGAGCGCACCGCATATATATTATGCCAGGCCGGTCAAGTGGATCCCCCGCACGAACGCCCGCTGCCCCAGGAAGAACAGGATGACCAGTGGCGCTGTGATCAGGAGCGACACTGCGATCATCAGATTGGGCGCCGGGACGAACTGCCGGTCGAAGAACATCAACCCGAGCGGCAGCGTCCACAGCCGGGACGAGTTCAGATAAATCAAGGGGCCCATGAAGTTTGTCCAGTTCCATATGAATGACAGCAGCGCTACCGTTGTCAAGGCTGGTCTGCACAACGGCACGATGATCGCGGTCAGGATCTGTCCAGCGCTGGCCCCATCGATGCTGGCTGCCTCATCGAGTTCTCGCGACAACCCCATAATGAACTGCCGGAGCAGAAAGACGTTGAAGCCACTGGTGGCGAAGAATCCCGGCATAACGAGCGGGTAGAACGTGTTGATCCAATGCAGATACCGAAACAGGATGAACGTCGGGATCATCGTCACCTGGGGCGGGATCATCATCGTCGATAGCACTAGGAGGAACAGGACATTCCGGCCGTAGCCGTTGAAACGCGCGAAGCCATAGGCGACCACGAAAGAGGAGACGGTCGTCCCAAACACGGCAAGGCACGTGACGAGGAGAGAGTTGAGGAAATAGCGGGTGAAAGGCGCTGCCTGCCAGGCAATCCAGAAGTTCTCGGGATGGAGGGGCCAGGAGACAAGGCGCGGTGGCCACTCGTTCAGCTGAGCGGGGGACTTGAGCGCCATGGACGCAGTCCACAGCACCGGCCAGAGGATCAGAACGGCCCCGCCGAAGAGCGCAGCATACAGGACCAGGAGCCAGGCCGCCTTCACCCATCGCCGGAGATCCAGCGATCGCGTCCGGCTGGAGGAGACCGCAACCGTTGCGCCTGCCGTCACTTTCATGTGGCCGGCCCTCGCTTCGAGACGAGTTCCCCTTCGTAGTAGACCCACAACGCCGAACTCTTGAACACCAGCACGGTCAATCCCATCACGATCACGAACAACACCCACGCCAGGGCTGAGGCATACCCGAAACGGAAGTCCACGAACGCCTTGTCGAACAGGTAGAGAACGTAGAACAGACTGGCATTGCCAGGACCTCCCTGCGTCATGACGTACGCGGTACTAAAGATTTCGAAGGAGTGGATAGTCGCCATAACCAGGTTGAAGAAGATCACTGGCGAGATCATCGGTAGGGTGATACGGATGAACCGCCTTACCGGCCCCGCGCCGTCCAGCGCGGCGGCTTCGTAGAGCGCTCGGGGAACGTCCCCCAAGGCGGCCAGCCAGATGAGCATCCCGCCCCCCGAGGACCACAGATCCATCAGGACGAAGGCGGGGATCACCCAAGTCCGGGAGAAGAGCCAGGCTGGGC
>JAMCTA010000069.1:9473-12543 GCA_023381895.1 Chloroflexota bacterium | reverse complement strand
GACGTCGGGGTGTGTCTTTTCAAACCCATCGGCCAACTTGAAAAGGTCCTCGACCCGGTTACCCCCAAAGGGGTGCCACACCTGAATCGTGTACTTGCGACCGGCAGCGGCCTGGCGCACGGGCACTGGCGTAGCCGTTGGGGTGGCTGCCGCTGCTGCCGCGCTGCTCGTGCTAGTGGCAGCCGATGAAGAGGCGGCAGAAGTCTTCGGTGCTGCGGCACTCGTGGACGCCTTCACCGCAGTGGTGCTCGCTGCTGAGCTCGATGAGGTGCCGGCAGTCACACCTGGCGGTGTCGTTCCACACGCCGCCAGCGAGACGACCGCCGCGGCGCCACCGAGACCGAGCAAGGCGCGCAATACCTGACGGCGCGTCTGCTGAAGATCAGGGGACATGGTTTAGTTCTCCTCCCTGCGATTCAACGCAGCTCAACTCAAAATCAAAGCACGTGTGATTCCGGTAGGAAGCCCTACGAGCCAAGCTCGCTTTCCTCTGCGCTGCCGCTTACCTCCTCTCTACGGTCACTACAGCACTGCCGCGGATCGTGTTGAAGCGCACCAACGGTTGTGGCCACAGCGCGCACGGTCCGAAGCTCTCCAGCTGGTCAGTTACACGGGGGTGCCTTGTAGTCCGGCCATATTAGCACAGCCGCCGGGGAGCGTCAAGACTCACCACAAACAACACCAACATTGGTGATTAGTCACACCCTCCGGCACCACTATCATAGAACCGGTGGAGTGACCTTGTCTGGTCACTTTGGAGCACCACCTAGAGGAGGGTGCGGATGGAGCACGGAACGAGCGGGCCTGATGTACAGCGACTGCTGGAGGCTTGGCGGGGAGAAGTGGAGGCAGGGGCCGTCTACCACGCGCTGGCGGCACGCGAGCGCGACCCGCGCCGGGCGGCTGTCATCGCCCGGATGGCGGAGGTCGAAGACGGGCACCGGCAGCGGCTTGAGGCTCGTTTGCGAGAATTGGGAGTGCCAGTCCCGGATGCCAGCCAGGTAAAACTATCCCTCTGGCGGCGTGCGCAAGTTCGTCTCGCGCCGATTGAGCGCCTACTGGCAGCCCGCGAGGCCGCTGAGAACACGGAGGTCGCCGGACGCTATGGCCAGCCCACCGGCGATACGCAGACGGACCGGTTGTTGGGCGAGCTGCGTCAGGACGAGCGCAGCCACGCCCGGCAACTTGCGACGATGCGCCAGAGCGGCACCGCCGGCACCGCCTCACTCGTGGAGTCGAAGCTGCAGCACATCTTGGGGCGGGAGACGTGGCATCAGACCGGCACCGGCTGGATTTCGGGGGCGATCTACGGGGCCAATGATGGACTGGCAGCGGTCTTCGGGATTGTGTCGGGGGTGGCGGGAGCGACGGGCGGCTCCAGCTTCGTGCTGACAGCCGGACTGGCCGGTGCCCTCGCCTCCGCCCTGTCCATGGCCACCGGCGCCTTTCTGGCCGAGCGGTCTCAAGGCGAGGTGGCCGCGGCCAATCTAGCGCAGGAGCGCCAGGAGATCGAGGAGCGTCCGGAGGAAGAGAAGGAGGAGCTTTCTCTCTACTACCAGCTCAAAGGCCTGGATCAGCAAGAGGCCGACGTACTCGCCGAGAAGCTCTCCCAGAACCCGGACGCCTTCCTCCATTTGCTCGCCGCCGAAGAACTGGGCGGAGCCAAGGCGGAAAGTGGCAACCCGGCGCAGGCAGCACTTGCAGCCGGCGTGAGCACGGGCATCGGCGCACTCATCCCGGTGCTGCCCTTCTTCTGGCTTCACGGCGCGCTTGCAGTGCTCATAGCCGCTGCCATTTCGCTCGTTGCACACTTCCTGGTGGGGGCGGCCAAGTCGCTCTTTACCTTGCGCAGCTGGTGGGCAGCGGGATTGGAAATGACGCTGGCCGGAGTGATCGTCGGTGGCGTCACGTTTGCTGCCGGCTTGCTCTTTCACGCGTAGATACGACACCGCTTGCAGCATTGAGCACCACGGCCACCGGCGCCCGCACGAGGCTTCCTCTCGCTCTCGTGACACGTGACACAGGCGCCCATTACCCGTGCAAACAATGGGGTAAGATGCTGTTCAAGGAGGATAAAGAGCAGCGAAGCAGGCCGAGTCCGGACCACTGGCTCTCGGAATCCTTTCAGCCGGAGCGTGTGTTTGCAGCTCGGAAGACGCGGCAAGTATCGCACCGAGCGGTTCGCCAGCGAGCTATACTCGCATTTACCGAGTATTTACCTGGTGCAAAGCCTTCCGCGACTTCCAGGAAGCAGTATTAGCAATGCTGGAGTCTCGTTCCCGCTTGTTCTTAGGGAGCACAACGACTATGTCTACGTATGGAACCATCTTGGTGCCCCTCGACGGGTCGGGTCTGGCTCTACGCGCCCTACCGTTTGCCAAGGACATCGCTCGCAGTACTGGGGCACGACTCGTTCTCGCGTACGCACTGGCGCCTTGGGAGCTCCCGATCGACATGCCGCCGCAGGTGCGTTCAGCAGCGAACGAGCTCCTTTCCAGCGGCGTAGACGTACGCGTTCACCTCTGCCCGCCGCGGGTAGGCAGCGCTGGGCGGTCGCTCGTCGAAGCAGCCGATGAAGAGCGCGCTGGGCTCATCATCATGGCGACTCACGCCCACGGCGAGGTGGGGCGGACGTTGCTCGGCAGCGTCGCCGACTACGTTGTCCGGCACGCTTCCGTTCCCGTGCTGGTCCTCACGGAGTCGAGTGAGCTGCGCTGGTCTTCCGGGCGGCCTCAGCGTGTACTCGTTCCTCTCGATGGCTCAGCCCGGTCAGAAGTAGCACTGGAGGAGGCCGTTCACATTGCCGAATTCTCCGGCGCCACGCTCTTGCTTCTGCGCGTTGCAGACTTTCAAGCGGTAGTCGATGGGGCAGAGCCGGCAGGTGTAAGCTTCCAGATGGAACAGCTCTTGATCGAGACTCGCCACTACCTAGACGGTCTGATGACCCGTCTGAACGATGGGCATATCGAGGCAGAGATGCTCGCAGCGGTGGGATCTCCCGAGCTGGCAATCCCCGAGGCAGTACGTGACCGTCGTGCTGACCTGGTGGTGATGAGCACACACGGCGGTG
>JAMCTA010000069.1:0-9463 GCA_023381895.1 Chloroflexota bacterium | reverse complement strand
ACAATGTTGCTCGGCAACGTTGCGATACGTACGGTCCAGCGAAGCCTGGCGCCGGTACTGCTCATCCACGTGCTGCCCGAGACATCTGATGCAGTCCACCCCTATCCACCGGTTGAGGAGCAGCACCCGCTCTTCGTCGCCCTCACCCCGGCAGAAGCAGCACTCGTCATGCGAGCCCTGCAGGGGATGGAGAGTTTGGCGGTAACGACCACTACCGAACGGCACCTCATCGACCAGCTGACGGAGCATTTGCAGGCGCTGCTCCGGGAGTAGTAGGATGCACGTGAGGAAGTCGGGCTCATCGATGTCGTTGTGCTCGCCGAGGGCGCGAGCTTCGTGCTGGGCGCCACGACGATCCAGCCGCTGTGCCTCGCTGAACGCTACGTCTATGCGTTTCTGCTTGAGGGCGAGGGAAAGCGCGTGTTCCTCGCCCCCGATGAGACATTTCAATGGGAGCCGCCACAGGACTTGGGGCCACTTGATCTGGCACTGTTACCGATGGGGATCGTCGAGCTCGATCCCTTCACAAGAGAACGCCGCATCCCGCGCGCTCATCCCATTCTACAATCCGAAGCCACGTTCGAGCAGACCCTCGAGCTGGTTCGCCGGCTGAACGCACGGCAGACGGTACTGAGCCACATCGAGGAGATGGATGGGCTCACCATTGAGGTCCGGCGGACGCTCGAGGAGCGATTGCGCCGAGACGGTCTGAGCATCCGCTTTGCTTTCGACACGATGGTGCTGGAGCCGTGAGGGCCCAGTCAGGAGACTGCCCTTTCGGGCGCAAGCCCTGGTCTCTTCCGCTGGTCCTGTCGACGAGCGCCCAGCGGAGAGACCTGGCTGCGGGGTTTCCAACTAAATGAGGTTGGTTGTTAATGAGGGAGGCGTGGCCCGGTAGTCTGCAGATCCCGTTGTACAAGACCAGCCACACTCTGGAGGCGCGGAAGACTCTGGCGGAAGAACTGCTGATACGCGGAACAGAAGTACGGGAGCGAGCGTTCGACACTGCCCGTCGCCATCCGGCGGTAGCGCGGGCATTCGCCGTAGCAGAGCGTCCGCCACTGACAGGCCCGGCACTGACGGTGAAGCTGGCTCTTGAGCGCACCGAAGCGGCTCAGTCCCCCGTCTTCGAGGATGCTGGCGAGCGTGCGCTCGTGAATGTTTCCCAACTTTGCTCCAGGCTCGACGAAGAAATCACACGGATAGATGTCTCCATTGTGCTCTAGCACGACATACCCACCGCACACCGGTGCAAGCTGGCAGCTCTCCGAGGGGAGGCCGAGGAGCATCTGCACGAGATTGTCGAAGAGCCGGATACGCACGTTGCGCCAGCCCATGGTGAGCCACTCATCGAGGAGCTCGTTCAGGAAGCGGCCGTACTGGGCAGGCGTGATTGACCAGGGGGTGTACACGCCGTCGCCTTCGGCGTGTCCGGGGGCGGTCTCCACGCACGGAATGAACTGCAGCCACTGGCCACCATGATCGACCAGGTAGTGGAGGAGCTCTCGGGGACGATCTACGTTGCTCTGACTGACAACCGTGAGGATGTTGACCTCGACGCCGTGCTGGTTCAGATGTTCGATTCCCTTGAGCACGCGTGCGTGCGTGCTGTGGTCTCCCCAATCTCTGCGGAAGCGATCGTGACGCTCGGGAGGACCGTCCAGGCTGACACCCACGAGAAAGCGCCACTGCTTGAAGAAGGCTGCCCACTCATCATCGAGGAGAGTTCCATTTGTCTGAAGGACGTTGGTGATCTGCCAGGGAATGCCTCCCGTTGGCTTCGCAGCCTGCTGGCGCTCCACGACCTGTTCGAAGAAACGAAGTCCCATGAGGGTGGGCTCTCCTCCTTGCCAGGCAAAGGAGAGGTGCGGTGCAGATACCGCTGCGTACTGCTCGAGAAAGCGGTCGAATGTCTCCAATGTCAGCTTCGGGGCGTTGCGCCACGGGTAGAGCGCCCGCTTTTCCAGATAGAAGCAGTAGCTGCAGTGGAGATTGCAGCGGCTTGACGCCGGCTTGATGAGCACACCCAAGGGCTGCACGTAGTGTTCCTTCCACCGTTGGCTCA
This sequence comes from Chloroflexota bacterium, assembly GCA_023381895.1. The sequence continues at coordinate 7,398 of JAMCTA010000069.1, read as the reverse complement.
GTCAACAAGAGCACCAGCTCGATGCTCTATAAGTGTCACCTAAAGACACCACTGGCCACAAGTGTTCGCAGAGCACCTGCAGCGACGATGCCTGGCGGCGCGACTCTCGGGTACTGGCTGTCAGTGAGGGATCAAGCCCGCAAGGAGCACGACGGTGAGTACAACTATCAGCGAAGCCAAAGTCCTCCTAGGAGACTCATCGCCATCTCCTCCTCTTCGCGCAACTGTACCAACCCTACCGTTGCAGGTGTGGCTGGTCCAGAGATTCTGCGTGCTACAACGGTTGGGCATGGAGGTACGTGCTCTCCACGTGCCGTACCTCAGCGAAGAGCGAGCAGCAAGGCGAGCACACCTACGAGCAGGGCGACGAGCGCGATGCCGATGAGGTAGGCGCTGTCTCGCATCCAGGTCGCAAGAGAGCGCTGGGAGATCTCGGCAGCACTCTTGGGAGCGCGGAAGCTTCGCAAGCGGAGTGCATTCGTCACCACGCTGACGCTGCTCATTGCCATGGCGGCAGCAGCAAGAACAGGACTGAGAAGCACGTGAAACGCTGGGTAGAGCAGCCCCATCGCGACCGGGATGAGGACGACGTTGTAGGCGAAGGCCCAGAAGAGGCCTTGTTTGATGGTGCTTACCGTGCGGCGCGCTAGAGCGATGGCAGTGACGATGCCAGTCAGGTCGCTGCCGACGAGTGTGATATCCGATGCTGCAATGGCAACATCAGTCCCTGCTCCCATTGCGATGCCGAGATCAGCACGAGCTAATGCTGGAGCGTCGTTCACTCCATCACCGACCATTGCTACGGTCTTACCAGCACGCTGTAGCTCCGCTACCTTGGTAGCTTTCTCGCCTGGCAGCACTTCGGCGACCACCTGCGTGATGCCGGCTTGTTGCGCAATGGCCTTTGCTGTTGTCTGGTTATCTCCCGTGAGGAGCCACGTCGACAGACCAAGCGCCTGAAGCTCTGCCACGACTCGCCGGGCGCCGTCTTTGATGGTGTCGGCTACTGCCACAGCGCCTTCCAACCGGCCGTCGAGCGCGACCAGAATGGGTGTGGCACCCTGGTGGCCAAGCTCTGCAAACAGCGGTTGCGCTGCTTCCAGGTCAACTCCGCGCTCCTCGAGCAGCGCGCGGTTGCCGGCAACGAGCTCATGACCTTCGACCGCTGCCACAATGCCCTTGCCGGCGATGGCGAGGAAGTGAGACGCCGGGGGAATGGTCAGGCCGCGATTCCTAGCCGCGGCGGCAATGGCCACTCCATACGGATGCTCCGAACCGGCCTCTGCCCCGGCGGTGAGGCGAAGCAGCTCGTCCTCCGTCAGAGAGCCGAGAGAGATGACCCGCGTCACTGCGGGCTTACCTTGCGTCAGCGTGCCCGTCTTGTCAAGCACGATCGTGTCTACTCGCCGAGCTACCTCCAGCGCTTCGCCACCGCGAATCAACACGCCAAGCTCTGCGGCTTTCCCTGTGCCCACCATGATGGCAGTAGGCGTAGCCAGCCCAAGTGCACACGGACAGGCGATCACGACGACCGCAATGGCAGCAGTGAGCGCATTGGTGAGTCGCGGCTCAGGTCCGATGAGGAGCCAGCCAGCGAAGGTCAGGAGAGCGAGCACGAGGATGACTGGAACGAAGTACGAGGCGATCGTGTCCGCGAGGCGCTGTATAGGCGCCTTCGATCCCTGAGCTTCCTCAACCATCTTGACGATGTGCGCCAGTGCAGTATCACGGCCAACTTTCGCCGCCCGGAAGACGAAGCTACCCGAGCGATTTAGTGTCGCGCCAATGACACGGTCGCCCACGGACTTCTCCACCGGCAAGGACTCGCCTGTCAACATGGACTCATCGACGGTGGACTGTCCCTCGACGATCTCCCCGTCAACGGGAATCTTGTCACCGGGCCGCACGCGGAGTAGGTCTCCCACTCGTACCCCGGCCAGAGGCACTTCGTACTCTGAGCCGCCGCGCAAGACGCGCGCCACTGGCGGCTGCAGGCTCATGAGCGCCCGAATTGCCGCGCCGGTCTGTCCGCGTGCTCGCGCCTCGAGCCAGCGGCCTAACAGGACGAGGGCGATGACGAGCACCGACACCTCATAGTAGAGATGGTAGGGAAAGCCCCAACGAGCAGCGAGTGCGGGCCAGAGCGTCACGAAGGCGCTGTAGCCATACGCGAGGCTCGTGCCAACCGCCACCAGCGTGTTCATATTGGTAGAGCCGTGGCGTGCGGCCGCCCAAGCCGACGTGTAGAAGACGCGCCCGGCCCAGAACTGCACCACAGTAGCCGCGATGAGAAAGAGCGGTGCGACGAGCTGCATATTCCAGCTAAACGGCGCTTCCATCAGGATCATGAGGGGGATGCCGATGCCTAAGCTGACGAAGGACTTTCGCCGCAGCTCGGCGCGCTCGCGCTCACGCTGCTGCTCTCGTTCTGCCGGCACATCAACCGTCTCCGGTACTGCAGAGGGACTAGTCGCCGGGGGCAGGGCGCCGACAGCATAACCAGCATGCTCAACTGCGGTAGTCAGGCTATCGAGCGTCACGACGTTCGGATCAAAGCGCACGTGCGCCTGCTCGGTGGCAAGATTCACACTGGCCTCAGAGACACCCTCGACGTGGGCAAGTGCCCGTTCGACCCGGCGGACGCAGGAAGCACACGTCATGCCTTCGATGGGGAGGGTCAGCTCACCAGCGGCGACACTTGCAGACGCGCTGAGCGCTGGAGCAGCCGGTTCTGGCACTGCTTCCTTAGCAGCATCAAGGATCATGAGTTGTTTTCCTCTCTCAATCCAGACAGAGGGCATCGGACCCTGGCCGGCCCAGCTAGCAGGTTCAGTACGTACCAATCCACCGTGGCTACCCTCCCGCCATTTCTAGCCGCCCATTACCTACCCCAGGGGGGGTGGGGTGAAGTATACCGTACCGGGCGCTTCTCGCCCTATCTCTCCCGATACGGGACCGCCAAGCCCACTGAGGGTCAGTGTGCAGGCACCGCCATGGCGGCGAGCCCAAGGCGCTCGAACTGTTCGGGAGGGGCATCGTGCTGGCGCATGAGGTCGACGAGGGGAACGCAGAGGCGTGCTTCGAACTCGGAATCGCGGTAGGGCCGCAGCTGCTGCCGATCCGCAGCCAGATCAAACAGCAGCGTATCGAGATTGCGGAACATACGCGGGCCACGCACGGGCACCTTGAGGGTCCGGACGCCTTTGGTAAAGCGGAAGGGCCCGGCGAGCTCCAGGTCGCGAAGCTCAGCGACCGAGAAGCGGGAGCGCATGTGCGTCGGCATGAGCGTGTAGTTGAAGAGCGGACTATTGGCTGCAACTACTGGCCCGCGCATATAGACATAACGTCCATCGGTGAGATTGACGTGACCACCGTGTACGCCAAAGAGCGCAAACTCGCGCACCGGGGTGTCGTTCGCAATGGTGTCGCGCAGAGCGTGTCCAACCACGTCTGGCGGAATCGGGACGCCAAAGTAGTCGAGCAGCGTTGGCGTCAGGTCGATGATCTGAACGAGGCTCTGGCGGCGCTCGCCTGCTTGCTGGCAGCGTGGATCCCAGATGAAGAGGGGAGTGTGTGCAACCTCGTTGTAGAAGGGCTGCACGATTTTCGCCCACTCTTCGTGCTCACCCAGCAAGAAGCCGTGATCGGTATTCACGATGAGCAGCGTGCCGTCCCACAGGCTGAGCTCGTCCATGCGGTGCGCTACGCGCGGCGTCTTCGTGCAGGACGTTCTCACGCCGGTGTAACGGCGCCCTATACCATCCCATAGACCTACCAGATCCCTCTTAGAGGGCTGAAGACTTGGGCTATCCAGGCTGAGCAATTGGCGTAAGAGGAATACTCTGCTCCAGGAGGAACTGCTCAAGCTCGCTCCGCAACTGCCGGAGCACGACCTGCCAGTCCGGCAGCTCAGCACAGTTGTGCTGCTCTTTAGGATCACTGCTGAGATCGTAGAGCTCCTCAGGAACGCCCGGCGCAGTGTAGCGGACGTACTTCCACGGGCCAGTACGCCAGAGATAGAAGGGCTGGCGCTGCAGGCTGTACTCTCCAAAGGCCGCCGGCTTACCCACTGACGCAGGGTCTCGGAGCACGGGCGCGAAGCTCGCTCCATCCAGTGGCTGGCTGCGCGGCGCAGGCTCGATGCCCGCAAGATCTAGGAACGTGGGGACAAAATCTGCTTGATCCACCAGTGCCTCCGTGCGTACTCCAGCTGGAATAGTCCCCGGCAGCCGCGCGATGAGGGGTAGGCGTGCACTGCCCTCGTAGAAGCAGAACTTTCCACGTAGTCCTTGCTCACCAAGCATCTCGCCGTGATCGGTCGTGTATACCACCAGCGTCCGCTCTGCCAGGCCAAGGCGATCGAGAGCCGCAACGATGCGGCCGGCGCAGGCATCCATGTGGGACACATTCCCGTAGTAGGCCGCGATGAAGCGCTGCAGCCAGGCATCACCCCCGGCAGTTCCCACGAAGGGATACCGGTGGGTGCTGACTTGGTGCGGCAAGGGAGTGGGAGGCAGCACCCGTTGCTCCGGTAAGGGCATGGCAGCGGGATCGTAGAGCGCCGCAAACTCCGCGGGAGGGGAAAAGGGATTGTGGGGCTTGAGGAAGGATGCGACAGCGAAGAACGGCTCACCGCCATACTGCTCGAGGAAGCGAACCATTTCCCGGGCGACGAAACTCTCGAAGTGATCGGGCTCCGCAAGCAGCTCACGCACTTCGAGGGTGTCGTTGTGTCGCGGCAGGTCGGCCGGCACCCACGGGCTGCGCTCGTTGGGATGCTCGCGGAAAATAGTCAGCCACGGCGAGCCACAGCCGCTGTCCTCCGCCCCCATGCCGTAGGTGAAGACACGCTGCTTGGGTCCGAGGTAGTCGTAGTAGGCGCCAAAATCCATGAGGTAGTCAAAGCCGTGCGTTTGCCCATCGACTGGGTGCATCTTGCCAATCCAGGCGGTAACGTAGCCAGCGTGTGCGAAGTGGTGTGCCACGGTGCGCACCCGCAAGGGCAAGGGCTCACTGTTGGTCGCCGCCCCGTGATGGTGGGCATAGAGGCCAGTCATCATCGTGAAGCGGGCAGGCACACAGACCGGATAGGAACAGTAGTGCTGGTCGAACGCCATCCCCTGAGCAGCGAGCGCATCAAGAGCGGGCGTCTGCACGACGCTGTTCCCGTAGCAGCCCAACGCGTGGCTACTGTGCTGGTCGCTGGTGATCCACAGTATGTTCAAAGATCGTTGCGCAGCCATAATCTCCTCGACGTGTCCATCTCCCGCAGCGTGCCATAGGGCCCTCCCATGCGTCACGCTGCGTGAAGGGTTCTCTTCCTGAGTATGGACTGCCGTCTGCGACGGCGTCAACGCTGGCTGGTGTCCGCTTCCGCGCAAAGAGCACGGGCCCAGACACCAGCCAGCAGGGGAAGCTGCGGTCCGTGCTGCTGGCATCGTTCCGAGATAGTAGTCGAAGAGGCAGGCATCGCTCATCACCACGAGCGCGGTGGTGGTACTCCTGCATGTTGCTCGCCTCACGTGAACGTACTACACTTGCGGTCAGAGCGTTGTCGAGACGCTCCGACCAGCGCTGTGCTTGCTTTTGCCGCTGGACTTCCTGGCACTACTACAGTGTGCTACGTACGGCACGGACCAAATAGAGACGATGTTGTACAGAAAGGCTGCTCCTGTGATGCGTCACCTCTGCTCCCGGCGCACTCTTCTGATCGCGCTTGCCGGGACCATCCTTCCCGGTAGCCTGGCAGCCTGTGCCGGCAATGCCACAGCAACGGGCGCGCCCGGGACCACGGCAGCCGCGAAGACGACATCGACGAGGCAGAAAGCGGTCCCCACGCGTGGGGTCTCCGCTGCTCCGAAGCCCACTCCTACTCCTGTTTCCGGAGAGACACACAAAGGCGCAAGCATCACCGTTGATCTCTGGTACGGGTGGGCTGGCGCCAACGCGATCCACACGTGGAAGGCGCTCGGCGCGCAGATGGGCAAAGACCTCAGCAGCTTCAACGTGCACTGGATCACCGCCGACAACAATACGAAGCTGCTCACAGCAATCGCGGCCGGCACACCGCCCAACGTCGCCGTAGGCAATGCCCCCTACCCAGAGTTCTGGGCGAGAGGAGCGGCGCAGCCACTCGACGATCTCATCGCCAAGGGCAAGGTGATCGACCGTAAGGATGTCCCGGCGGCATCGTGGAGCTACGCGAGCTACAAGGGGAAGACGTATGGCGTGCCGGAGGTCGAGGCCTTCGTCCGCTACAGCCTCACTATAGACGCCACCAACCTCAGCGAGACTGGTATCAACCCAAGCACCATCTCCTGGGATTGGGATACGCTGACCCAGCTCCAGCAGCAGCTCACCAAGAAAGCTTCGAACGGCAGTATCAGCGTACTTGGAATCGATCCACTGGATGCGATGGGTGGTGCCTTCGGCGGCGGCAACCCCTTCTACTGGGGCCAGGCATGGGGTATCCAGTACTTCGATGAGCACAGCGGGGCGTTCAACTTCGACAACGGGCAGCTCGCTGAGGCGATGCTGACCGTCAAGAAGATCTACGACATCGCCGGTGGGGCGCGAGCAGTGACGGGATTCCATTCGAGCTACGGCTACTGGACGGGGAACCCCACAGCGGCGATGCCGTCCGGTGTCGAAGATATGCAGATCAACGGCTACTGGAATCCCGGTGATCTGGCGCTCACCTCGCCTCATCGCAGCTTTGTCTATACCTGGCCAGCAGTGCCCACTTCCCACAAGGGCTTCAAATTCCAGTCCACGGGCGGGCACAGCGGTTTCATCCCGCGAGGTGCCAAGAACAGCGAAGAAGCATTTCAGGTGATCGAGTTCCTCTATGGGGATACAGCGGAGGGCATCATCTTCGACAGCACGGGATGGTTGGGCGCTCGTACGTCGTACCTGCAGAAAGTGGATGCGAAGCGGTATAAGGGTCTGGAGTGGTTCCTTAACTCCGCCCAGCACAACGATCAGCTCAATGGCATCCCCTCCAACCCCATTGAGAGCTTCACCGCAACGCAGTGGCAGACGGCCCTCCAGAATGTGCTCTACGGCAGGGCACAACCAAAGGATGCCCTGAAGCAGCTCCAGCAGGTGGTCACCAACGAATACAAGCAGCGCGCCAGCACGAGCTAGAGAGCGGCGGATGGCGTGCTGCCATAGCCGCTCTGGCACGCGAATCCGCCGCTGCACCGAAGTCGATCCTGTAGCGCGCAGTGCCCCGAGGAGGTGATGATCAGTGATTGCCACGACTGCGGCCTCGCGGGGCCGCTCCCGTGTCTTACGGTCGCGGACGCGTGAGAGCCTGTGGTTCCACGTCTTCATCGGACCCTGGCTGCTCGGCCTCCTCGCTTTCACGCTCTATCCCACACTGGCAGCGCTCTACCT
>JAMCTA010000129.1 GCA_023381895.1 Chloroflexota bacterium | reverse complement strand
GGTTCAAGCGCGAAGAGTACTACGTTCCCGAGCTCCTGCGGGCGGCTCGAGCGATGAAGACGGCGCTGGCGCTCATCAAGCCGCTACTCGTCACCCCGGAACGGACAGACAGCCGCCGCCCCCGAGTGGTAATTGGCACCGTCCAAGGCGACTTGCACGACATCGGGAAGAATCTGGTAGCGATGATGCTCGAAGGGGCAGGCTTCGAGGTGGTCGACCTGGGGACCAACGTGAAGGCGGAACAGTTCGTCCAGGCGGTGATCGAGCACGGCGCGCAGGTGGTAGCCCTGTCGGCGCTGCTGACGACGACGATGACCAATATGACCTCGGTGATCGACGCACTGCGCCAGGCCAACGTGCGCGAGCAGGTACTCGTCATCGTGGGTGGGGCGGCAGTGAACGAGCGATTCGCCCAGCAGGTCGGAGCGGATGGTTTCGCGGCTGATGCGGCCACGGCCGTCGACGTGGTTCAAGACCTGCTCCGGGCCCGAGTCGCTTGATCCAGAGCTGTGGAGCAGCGGCTTGACCGGCAACCCTTCCTCGTCGTTGAAGGACGGTGTGACCGGCCCAGACAAGGACTGAGAGGAACGAGCTATGGATGCCCGCCAGCGGTATCACGAGACGATGCAATTCGGCCAGCCGGATCGCACCTTTCTCCTCCCTCCGTGGCTCTGGAACAGCACCATCGAGCGCTGGCACGGCGAGGGATTGCCCGCTGACGTTCACGTCGACGCCTTCTTCGGGACCGACCGCTACCAGGTCGCGCCAATCAGCGTGGGGCTCCTGCCCGGGACCGAGCGCGAGGTGCTGAAGGAGGAAGGCGAAACACGTCTCGTCCGGCGCGGAGGCGAAGGACAGATCGTCCGCGAGTTCAAAGATCGCCCCGATATGAACATGCCCCAGTGGCTGGATTACCCGCTCAAGACGCGCGAGGACTGGGAACGAGAATTCAAGCCGAGGCTCGACCCCACTTCTCCGAAGCGCTATCCGCTCTGGTGGGACGACTACGTCCGGACGGTTCAGGACCGCGACTATCCCCTCGGAATCTCGGCTGGTTCCTTCTTCGGCTGGGTCCGCAACTGGATGGGGCTGGAGCGTCTGTCCTACACGTTCGCCGACGATCCCCTGCTTCTCCACGAGATCATCGACCACATCGCGACCTGTGTCTGCGAGACGATCCATCGCGCGCTCGATGCGATTCAGTTCGACTTTGCCTTGATCTGGGAGGACATGGCCGGAAAGGGACGGCCGCTCTGCTCGCCCACCACCTTTCAGGAGTTCCAGGTGCCCGCGTATCAACGCGTGACCGATCTGCTCCATCGCCACGGCGTGAACATCATTCTGGTGGATAGTGACGGGCTAAATGACCCGATCATTCCCTGCTGGCTGGACGCCGGCGTCACCGGCTTCTATCCACTGGAAGTTGCCGCCGGAGAGGATGCGGTGGCGTTGCGCCGCCGCTACGGCAAGAACCTCATGCTCTACGGGAACGTCGACAAACGCGTGCTCGCGCAAGGACCGGCAGCGATCGACGCTGAGGTGCTGTCCAAAGTCCCCTGGCTGATGCTGCAGGGTGGCTATGCGCCGTGGATCGATCACCTGGTTCCCCCCGACGTGCCGTTTGCGCACTTCCGCTACTACATGGAGCTGCTCCAGCGTGTGGCCACGGACCCCACGGCGGCTCTCGACGAAGCCCGGCGTCGTGGATACTGGGAAGACTGACTGCCGGCCCGGACAGGCACGTGAGAGGAACGGGATGACTGCAATGAACAGCCGCGAGCGTTTCCTGGCCGTCGTGCGCTGCGAGGCGCTCGATACCGTGCCGCTGCCCTGCCTGTTCCATCCCTTCGACCCAGAGACCATCCAGCGCTGGTATCGCGAGGGATTGCGCCGTGACGTGCACGTGATCCAACAGTTCGGCTTCGAGCGCATGGAAGTGGCACCGGTCGCGCTCGGTTTGCTCCCCGGGTTAGCAGCGACCGACGTCGAGGAGAGCGAGGAGTGGCGGGTCGGGACCGACCGTGAACACGTCGAGGACACGGTAGGGCGCGCCGACGCGGCGCGGGAACGCTTCCCCCTCCGCGGGCGCGAGCAGTGGGCAATGGTGCGCGGAAGGCTGAATCCGGAATCCCCGGCACGCTACCCGCGCTTCTTTGAGGACTATTGCCGCGAGCGCCGTGGTCGTGACTACCCCTTGGGCCTCCAGCTCAGCGGCCCCTTCAGTGCGCTGCACGATTGGATGGGACTGCGCCGCCTGGGTAACGCGACGCGCACGGAGCATTCCTGGGTGGAGGAGATGGTAGCGTACCTGAGCGACTTTGCGGTTCAGGCAGCGCAGCGAGCCGTGCTGAACCTCGACCTTGACTTCGTGATCATCAAGGAACCCTGGGCCTATCGGACCGGCGCGCTGGGGTCACCGGAGGAATTCGACCGGCTCTTCGGCCCGTTCTACCGCCGGGTCGCCGGCTTCTTACGGGAAGCCGGGATTCCGGCGATCGCCGTCCAGGCGAGAGGGCAGGTCGCGGACTTGCTCCCATTCTGGCTGGCGAGCGGGGTGAACTGTCTGGCCTTCCTCGACGTGGCCGGTGGGCTGGACGCGGTTGCACTGCGGGAGCGCTACGGTCGAGGTCTGGTCTTGATTGGCAATCTGGATCACGCGGTGCTGGCCTGCCAGTGGCGCGACATCGCTGATGAAGTTCTGGCCAAGGTGCCATCGCTGCTGGCAGAGGGCGGCTACTTTCCAGCCGTGGACGAGCCTGTCCCTTCGGACGTGCCAATGGAAAACTACGAGTACTACCTCGCCCTCCTGCGCCACCTCGGCGGGGACCGGGCTCCGGTGTGGGAGTCACACGAGCGCAGGCACATCTTGACGGTTTCTCGACAATGACCGGCCGCGTCCCCATCCAGACGTTGGATCGCTGGAACCGGCCGCACCAACCGGCGTAAGATTAGGATTTCTGCCGCCGGATACCCGCCACGCTATCGAAGTACCCAGCCTCCCATGCGACGGCCGGTAGCGAGCGGCCGGCTTTACCCTCCCCGGATCCTCACGCTCTCCAAGGAGCTTCGAACTGCGAAGGGCGCGATCAGTATCCCAACGACCGCAGATAGGCACGGTTGCGAGCAGCCGCTTCGTCGGCAGAGCGCGTAGGATAGGGGCGATCGAGCTCGACTGAGACCCAGCCCTGATAGCCCACACGCTCCAGTCCACGCAGGGCCGCTGCTACGTCGAACCCGGCGTTCCCTTGGCCCAGCTCGGCAAAGCGGGCCGTGTCGTTGAAGGCACCGGTCCGGTGGTTCCACGTCGTCGGGTCGTCGGCATAGAAGTCCTTGAGATGGACGTGAGCGATGCGGTAAGCCAGCTCGGTCTCAAATACCTGGAGCGGATCGGCGCCGGCCGCCAGCATGTGGCCGGTGTCCCACAGCAGCCAGAGGTCGGGCTGGCGAGCCAGCAGCCGCCTGGCATCCTCCACCGTTTCGATGTAGGTACCCATATGGGCATGGTGGAAGCCACGCACACGATACTGCTGGCACACCGCCAGGGGCTCGGCGAGCTTTGCTGCGGCCGCCTGCACGTCCTGGTCGCTGAGCGGCGCCCCTTTCGCCGGACGGCGCTGGCCGGGCACCTCCGCAGCGCCGTTCCCCAGCACAGCGTTCCATTGGATCCGCTCGACCGCGTCGCTACAGCCGACGTTGACCGGTTGGAGACCGAAGTGCCAGGCCAGGGCGCAGAGCTCCAGCATACGATGGGAGTCGTCGGCCCGTAGCCCTTCCACGCCGTCATAGCCAGCGGTGACAATTTCCCCGAGTATTCGCTCCGGCTCACGGTCACGCAAGGAACCCCACTGGATCAGATGACAGGCGATGCGAAATCTTCCCACTACTCTCTCCTCACATTTGCCACAGTCCGGCTGCCTAGTGGGCATCTGCCGGCACGGCAGCGCATCAGACCAGCTCCGCTAGGGGAATACGCCGTCCTTCTTCGGCCGAACGGACCATAGCTTCAGTAATGGCGATGGCATCCGCTCCCTCGGCTAGTGTACATGCCAACGGATGCGCGCGGTCAACCGTTCCGCGAATGAGGTCAGCAAAGTGGTCGAGCAGCGTTGCCGTCTCTCCTGGGTCGCCGCCAGCGGCAATTGCTCTGCTGCGTACCTCCATCCCCGGCGGCATACGCGCGCCAGGCGCATGGATGCCCGCGTGATGGACCACCTGCAGCACACTCCGGTCAGAGCTGACCACAGTACCGCGGAGGCCAATGAACTCGATCCGGTTAGGCACGCGGATCCCAAACATGCTGCTCACGATCACAGCACTGCGTGCTCCTCCGGCGAAGTCAACGAGCAGGTCGAGGAATTCCAGCGTGCCATCTGCCTGGATGGCGCCTCGCCGAACGTGCGCCATGACTCCTTCTGGGTGGCCTCCCATCGCCCACAGGGCCAGGTGGATCGTGTGGGTCGTGTCGTCGGCGATACCGCCGTAATGCGCCGGGAAGAAAAACTGCGGGTTCAGCGGGCCTCGCTGCGCGGTCAACAGTGCCTGGACCGGTTCAATGGCTGGAAGCTCCTCCGCTAACGCCGCAGCAAAGGGCGACATCCGGTGCTGGTAGCCAACGATGCCCACGACTCCACTGCGCTCGGCAGCCTTTGCCAGCGCGTAGGCGGCCTTAGCGGTATCTGCCAGCGGCTTCTCAATCAGCACGTGCTTACCTGCTCTGATGGCATCGAAGGCGATCGGTGCGTGCCACTTGGCACTCGTCGCAATGACCACGGCTTCGATGTCTGGACGCAGGAGGAGCTCTTGATAATCGCGCACCCCCGGTACACCCAACTGCGCACTCGCAGCAGACCGACAGGCGTCGTCAAGATCGCATACCGCCACGAGGTCGAACTTCTCCGAGCGTTGCAGACCGACGCCGTGGGCGTTGACGCCCCGTTTGCCACAACCGATGATAGCGGCAGTCACTCCTACCATAGCTTCTGCTCCCTTCACAGTACGACGGTGCTGGCCGTTACCCTGGTGCATGTCACGGCGTGCTGGCCAGCACCTGGAGCTGCGTCTGCGCCTGCCGCAGCATATCCGCTGGAGTAATCTGGCCAGTGCTGAGCTTGAGGATGAGCGCACCGACAGCTTTCGACATGGCCACGGTCTGCGGAGCGGACTTGAGTGCATCAGAAGGAGCGGCGAAAGCCAGCCCTTCCTTGATGAGGTGGGCTCGCCGCTCGGCCGCCTGGTCACCAAAGACGGCAGGTACCCATCGGTCAAAGAGCCCTGGCAGCGCCGGCGGGACCTGACGCACGAGCGTGTAGTCTAGTGTCGTGGCGAGCCAGCGAGCAAACTCCCACGCCCCGTCGGGATGCTTGGCCCCCTTGACGATGCTCACCCCGAAGTACGTCTGGTCGCAGGCAGTGACTGCGCCTCTGGGCACGGGTGCTAGCGCCCAAGCAACCTGCGGCACGTGCATGTAGCTGGAATAGGCCCAGGCGCCGGTGGGCTTGATGGCAGACGCTCCGCTAAGTATCGGGTCTTGCGTGGTGTTGTAGCCAGGCTTCTCTCCCGGCTTGGGAAGGACGCCAAACTTGACAAACATGTCTTGCCAGACGGTGAAGGCCTGGAGCATCTCCGGCGTGTCAGCCGTCACCGTCGTGAGGTCCTCCTTGAGCCACTGCGCTCCCCACGGCCGCGGATGCGACTGCCACCCCCACATTGGACCGAAGCCATAGGTCGTTATGCCCCCCTTTGTGCTGGTGAGCGCCCGCGTCCGTTTGACCAGCTCATCCCACGTCCAGGTCGGATCGTCCCAGCGATCGGGCGGATAGGGCACGCCTGTATTCTTGAATCGTGTCTTGTTGAAGACCCATATCGGGCCATCACCGCCGACACTCGCCGGCAAGCTCCAGAGAACCCCCTGCCATTTCATGAAGCCCAGCAGAACGGGGTTGTAAGGGCCGAGGTCAAACTTGTCCCGGGCGATGTAGGCGCTGGGATCAGCGAACATGCCGAGCGGATTGAGCCCCTGGTTCATCGTCACGTCGGGCTGGCTGCCGCCAGCGATGAGGATCTGCAAGTCCGTATAGTGGGGCAAACTGGATATGATGCGCAAGGCAATGCCGGGCAGGTCACGTTTGACATCGACGACGAGGATGTCTTTCAGGCGCAGCTGCTGGTCCGCACTGAACGAATGCATCCACACCACCGGCACCGGCTTTCCCCCCGGCGATCGTGTCACGGTACCTGTGGCCGTGGCGGAGGTGACGGCGGCTGGGACGGAGATACTGGTGGTGGTAGTGGTGGCTTGGGAAGCTGGGGCGGCAGAAGTGCTGGCAGCGGTGGTGGATGCGCTGCTACTGGTGGTGCCGCCGCAAGCGGAGAGGGCAAGAGCGGTGAGAGAGATCTGGCCAGCGGCGAGGAGGAGGGAGCGGCGAGTGAGGCGAGATGGTGTGGCCATTGGGAGATAACCTTATCATCTAGTGAGCGACAGAGGCGCTTTGCCAAAATAGCATAATGGGAGAGCGTTGGGCAGAGTGCATATTCTGGTGATTAGATGCGATTTCTCGGCTTGGACGGCTGCCCCGCGGTGACGATCGGCGAGCTCACGGCGGGGCAGTGGAGACATCCAGAGGGGAACGAGAAAGGGCCGGTTTCCCTCGATGGCTCGACGCGTGGGCGGACTGCGAGCAGGCGATGGATTGGGGGCGATAAGTTAAGGGAGGGAGATCGCCAGGAGCACCTGCTCGAGTCTTTCGAGATGCGCCACATGTTTGAGGTATGGCAGTGGTGCCGCACTGAACCAAAGTGCGTCTGCGACTGGACTGCCTATGCGCAGTGAGAGTTCGTAGGCATCAGCGTGACCTTGCACCCATCCTGGGAATTCCTGGTCCGGGTGGATCAATCTGAGACCGAGATAAGGAACACCAGTGGCTGGCGTTTCACCTCTTCCTTGAGCATCCTGGAGAGCACCTGGATAGAGAGTCTCAGTCAGTTTCCGCGGATGAATAGCCATGCGGCAGCTCAGCTCGGAGTAGTCCCGCACGCGCTGCGCTGCGCCGATCACGGGTGTCCCATCAGCTGCCGTCACTCCCTCGATGGAGTGAACGAGACGGTCATACACTTCATCGATGTCCTCGGGGAAGCCCGCCAGGTCGATGACGATGCGTCGTTGCTCAACGTGCACGAACCGAAGAGGAACTTGACGGTCTCCACGTTTGAGCGTTCCGTACTGCAGGACCAGCCCTGGTGGGAATGTCACGGGCACCTCGCCAAACGTTGCTGGTGGCATGGTGATCTGGAGCACCTGGAACAAGAGCGCATCGCGAAGGCGGGCCGCGATATCTGGCTGCGTGAGGAACGTGAGTCGGAGGTCATCAGGGAGGAACTCGTAACTGCGCCGAGAGGAGATAAGATGAATGCTGTCGACCAATTGCTTACTAAGCCTTCCCCTTCACGCCCCTACCTCGAGATGGGGGCTCTACGCCGCGACTATTGGGTACTCGTTTCCGCCTTTCCTGGTCTGTCTCGGGTTGGGGAGAGCACTCGAGATTGCCGTCTGCCCCAGGTCGGGTACAGCAGGCGTATATGCTGACGTGCTAATTGCCGCTCCTGCTTCGGCCATTTTGGGCCTAGCAACTACGGGCACAGTAAGCGAACCTGCTGACTGGCTGACCGTGTCGGAGACCTCTTCGGCACGCGACTCGGATATCGCTGGGTGCGGGAGGCTCCAGTGCAGCTCTTGCCCGAGCGCGCTCGCGTACTTGAGCAGTGTGCTGACGCGCGGATCGACGTCACTCGCTTCCAGGTGGGCAACGACCGATTGTGACGTGCGCATGACAGATGCCAGCTCCCGCTGTGTCAGTCCGGCACGCTGGCGGCGCCGAAACAGCTCGAGGAGCAGGAGTTCATAGCGCGTGAAGTTGCCGGTCATCAGTGTTTCGTACCGCTCTCCGGTGCTTGCCACGACCTCATCCTTTCCGGTTGATAGCGTTCATGCTATCACAGACTTTGAGTACCGCTAGGGGCACCGTACGATCCGACGTGGCGAACTCTCGTCGGCGCTCATCGGCTAGCACCAGGTCATTCGCCGGTGTCTTCTCAGACTTCTTCTGAAAGATGTGGAGTGCAACGAAGCCGGCCCTGAGGTGGTGAAGAGTAGACGGTAGGCGACGTTCCGTGCTGGCACCCGCAACTCGAATAAGTCCGGGTATCCGCGTAGCTTGCGAACGCGCCGGGTCTGCAAGAGCTCATTCCAGCTGGCAGCAAGGGCGGCGTACAGCTTGGCGACAAGCCAGCTTTTAATCTCAGGGTCCCGTAATTGAAGGATGGACTCGCTCACAGGCCGGCGCCCACTGGACAGTTCGATCTCCAGCCACGTCACTCCAGCATCCGATCGGCTCAGCAAAGTAAGCACTGACCGCTAGTATATGGCTCCCTCACTATGAACACGCGAGGGAGGCGATGCCCGCTGATCCTGTTCCACCACGACCTCCACCCCGGGCTTTTCTATATGGCGATCAAGGCGCTGACGATAGACCCCGCTGGCAGTTGGGACTGGGCTGCCTCGACGGTCAGGAGGCACCCCTCAGTCAAGGCACGCTCGTCGCCTTCCAGCGACGGCTGATCGCCGAGGAGCGGGCCGGCGGTCGGCGGAGTGAATGGTGGAACCGGCGCTGTACACTGGGACTCTGGTGCGGCTTGGCGGGCCTTACCGAGTGCCGGGGACGAGGGAGAGCGGGTGATGGCAGTAGGCGAAGACGCAGAGGTGGCCGCAACGCTGGGAATCAGGCGCACCAGCCCGCGCCGGCTCACGCTCGGGCTGGTGCTCACGATGAGCTGCGCCGCGCTCGAAGCGATCTCTGTGGCAACGGCCATGCCCGCAACGGTGCGCGATCTGGGTGGGCTCTCCCTCTATGGCTGGGCCTTCAGTGCTTTCATGCTGGCCAACCTCGTGGGCATCACAGTTGCAGGCGCTGAAGCCGACCGGCAGGGACCGGCGGGTCCATTCGCCGTTGGTGTGGCACTGTTCACCTTGGGGCTACTGATTGCCGGACTAGCGCCCGTGATGCTGGTGCTCGTCGTCGGGCGGACGGTGCAGGGACTGGGGGCGGGGATCATCGGCTCCCTATCGTACGTTGCCATCGGACGGGGCTACACGGAGGCAGAGAAGCCGCGCATGCTGGCCGTGCTTTCAAGCGCCTGGGTCGTGCCCGGCCTGATTGGCCCTGCTCTGGCTGGCATGGTTACCGCGAGCGCCGGCTGGCGCTGGGTATTCCTAGGGATCGCACCACTACCGCCGCTCGCTGCGCTCCTAGCGTTCCCGGGCTTGCGACGGCTTGGTCCCGGGGCCGGTGTTGAAGGGTCGTGGAAGCGCGGGGTGGTGGCAGTCTGCCTCGCAGCCGGCGCCGGTCTGGTGCTCTCGGGACTCGACGTACAGCCGTGGCCACTGGCAGCAAGCTTCGTGCTTGCAGGGTGTGTGGTTGCGCTGCCTACGCTGTGGCGTCTGCTCCCGGCCGGGACGCTGCGACTGGCAAGCGGTCTGCCTGCAAGTATCGCCGTAGCGGCCTTCCTCAACCTGGCGTTCTTCGGTGTGGATGCGTTCGTGCCCCTGATGCTGACGTCCATCCGCGGACAGAGTGTAGCGACGGCAGGGATCCCGCTGACGGGTGCGACGGTGGGCTGGACAGCGGGCTCGTGGCTGCAGGCACGTCTCGCACCCCGGCAGAGCCGCCGTCTGCTGGTGGAAAGCGGGTTGGTCCTTATCGGTGCCGGTACCGCCGGGACCGTGAGTGTCTTGCTGTCGCTGACACCGGTATGGCTCGCGACAGTGTCCTGGGGGATTGGCGGGCTGGGAATGGGGCTCGGATTCACGACGGTGTCGCTCTTGGTGCTGGAAAGTGCGCGCGTGGGGGAGGAAGGTGTGGCAGCAACCGGACTCCAGATCAGCAACGTCCTGGGAGGCGCTCTTGGCACTGGACTCGGAGGCGTCATCATCGCGCAGGCAGGCCGCCTGGCGGTGCCTGAGCTAGTGGCGCTACTTGCGCAATTCCTGCTGATGCTGATAGCTCTGGGGCTGACGGCGCTGGCGGCTGTGCGGATGGAGCGACCAGGAGCTGAGTCAGCAACCTCACCGTGAGGGAGCAGGTGCGTGCAGGCCGCCGGCGCTGTGCCAGATCACGCAGTCCGAGGCACGGCTGGTGCGCTGAAGAAGGCGCACCAGCCATGGGTGCATGCAGGAGGATCGGGGGATCCATCAGTGAGCTACGTGTGTGCCGCAGGCCTCTGCTCACTCAGGTATGAGCACTCATAGCGCCCGGACGTACTGGCACGAGACAGCAGTCCTCGGGGCACACGTCATGGCTTGGACCAAAGCGGCCACTGGCGCGCTTCAGGTGCGTGGGACCACAACGTTCCTCGATGAGCTCGCGCACCATCTGCACATAGAGTGGGTGCGCGCCCACTGTCGGCGTGAGAACGAGCTGAAGACCAAGCTCCGTGGCCAGTTCCCGCGCTGCAATGCCGAGATCGTACTGAACTTCCAGGTGATCCGATACGAACCCAATGGGCGCCGTAGCCACGTGCGTGACACCCCTGTTCTTGAGGGTACGCAGGTGATCAAGGACGTCTGGCTCCAGCCACGGCTGCTGGGGCGGACCACTCCGGCTCTGGAACACGAGATCCCACTCGTTCACTCCGGTTGCTGCAGCCACTAGACGGCACGCCTCTTCCAGCTGTTCGCGATAGCGGCTGTGCGCAGCCATGCTCACCGGCACGCTGTGCGCAGTGAACATCACGCGCGAGGTGGCTTCAATCCCGACCGGTAGCTGCGCCAGGGTTTCTCTTAAGAGCGCGGCGTTCGCGGCAACGAACAGGGGATGGTTGTAGAAGACACGAACCTTGTCGATGGCCGGCGCATCCGGCCCGACAGCGGCGCGGGCGCGCTCGATGTCTTCCCTGTACTGGCGGCACCCGGAGTAGGAGCTATAGGCACTCGTCACGAAGGCGAGCGCACGCCGCACCCCATCCCGGCTCATCTGCCGCACGGTATCTTCGAGCAGCGGATGCCAGTTGCGGTTTCCCCAGTAGAGCGGAAGGTGAATCCGCGCAGCCTTCAGCTCCACCGCGAGCGCGGCGAGGAGCTGGCGATTCTGACCATTGATCGGGCTCACCCCACCGAACAGTGCATAGTGACGAGCCACTTCGAGCTTACGCGACTGGGGCACATTCCGGCCTCGCAACGTATTGTCGAGAAACGGCATGACGTCGTCAGGACCCTCAGGGCCACCGAACGACACCAGCAGCACAGCATCATAGGGGATGGGAGCCAACGTCACATCCTTTCTCTGCCAGGAAGAGGAAGCAAGGACGGTGCCGAGGTCAAGAGCGCTCGTTCCTTGTCGCCAGGTCACGGAAGACGCGCCTGAGTGCGGCGAGCGTCGCCTCGATGATGTCCGGCGTGTGCGCTGTCGAGAGAAACGCTGCTTCGAACTGCGAGGGAGCGAAGTACACACCTTCCTCGAGCGCGGCGTGGAAGAACTTGGCATAACGGTCGGTGTCGCTGCGTTTTGCACTCTCGTAGTCCACGACAGGGGCATCGTTGAAGAAGAAGCCGAGCATTGTGCCGGCGCGGGCCGTCTGCAGAGGGATGCCGGCGCTCTTCGCCGCCTGCTGGAGACCCGCTTCCAACACAACCGCCGCCTGGGCGGCACGCTCGAAGATTCCGGGAGCCAGCCAGGTGTGCAGTGTCGCCAGACCCGCAGTCATGGCCAGCGGGTTTCCTGAGAGAGTTCCGGCCTGATAGACTGGGCCTTCTGGGGCAACGAGCCGCATGATGTCACCTCGTCCCCCGTAAGCTCCGACCGGAAGACCGCCGCCAATCACCTTGCCAAGCGTCGTGAGATCGGGGCGGATTCCATAGAGCTCCTGGGCGCCGCCTCGCGCCACGCGGAACCCCGTCATCACCTCGTCCAAGATGAGGAGGGCACCATGCTGCTCCGTGAGACTGCGCAACCCTTCGAGATACCCAGGACGGGGCGGCACGACCCCCATGTTGCCAGAGACCGGCTCGACGATGATGGCAGCGATCTGACCTGGGAACTTCTGGAAGAGGCCCTCGATCGCAGCCAGATCATTGAACGGGGCGGTAAGCGTGCCAGCCGTTGTGCTTGCCGGGACACCGGGACTATCCGGCAACCCCAGCGTCGCCACCCCGGAGCCGGCCTGAACGAGCAGCAGATCGCCGTGTCCGTGATAGTGGCCGCTCATCTTGATGAACTTGTCGCGTTGCGTGAAGGCTCGTGCCAGGCGCAAAGCGCTCATGGTTGCCTCCGTGCCGCTGTTGACGAAGCGCACCTGCTCCACTGCCGGCACCGTCTCCGTCACCAGGCGAGCCAGCTCCACCTCCAAGCGCGTTGGCGCACCGAAGCTCGTACCCAGGGTGGCTTGCTGCCGGAGTGCGCTCACCACCTCCGCTGGTGCGTGGCCGAGCACCAACGGCCCCCAGCTCAACACGTAGTCGACGTAGCGATTGCCATCGACGTCCCAGATGTGCGCACCAC
>JAMCTA010000034.1 GCA_023381895.1 Chloroflexota bacterium | reverse complement strand
AGACCGGATGTGTTCAAGAATCCGGCTCCCAGGAGCGCGGTGAGATCGTCGAGACCACCAAGCGTCGCTAAGGGACTCAGTTGGTCCCAGCTCAGCAACAGCACATCCGGCGCGGTATTCGCTGCCAGCGCTGCCTTGATTCCCTCCAACCCGTTGCTGGGCAGCGGCTCAGTCTTCACAGTGAGATGCGGGTTCCTTTTCGAGAACGTTGGGCTCAGCTGCTGATAGATATTCGTAAGCACGCTGTTACCCGTAACCCCGAAGCGGAGGGTTGCTGTGCTCCCCGGAGTCGCGGTCGAAAGCGGCGTTGGCAGCCCAGTCGGCGTGACCTGGGCTGTAGGCGTGAAGATCGGCCCCTGTGTCGGTGAGGCCGTTGGTGTAGCCTGTTGCTCCAGGCGTTGTTGCTCCTTGGAGCCAGATACTGTGCACCCAACGAGCAACGGCACGGCTGCGAGCGAGGCCAGCAGCAGTTGGCGCCGAGTGCGGAGCTGCCCCACCCTTGGCTCTACTCCTCTTCACTTGGTGCGCTAGCGTTGCGACACAACGAGCATGAGCATACCGTCTGGGTTCTGTTCTCCACCACGAGCGGCAGATCCTGTGGTATCCATGCATACACAGCAGTGAGCAGTAGGTGATGTCTCGTCTGCTCCGTGCTGAGGAGTATGAGAGGAGGTTGCGATGCCGATCTACGAGTACTACTGCAAGCAGTGTGGCAAGGAGTTCGAGCTGATGCGCCCATTCAGCGAGTCGGACAAGCCGGGAACATGCCCGACCTGTGGTGCTGAAGCCGCGAAGCTGCCGTCCGTGTTTGCGTCCAACGAAGGCTACACCGTCAAGGTGCCACGTGGGCCTGCCTTTCGCGGAAATGCCCCCGAGAAGGATGGTGCAAAGGCGTAAGGCGTAGCTTCGCTCGTGTGCCTCCTGGGCACGAGGGCTTGGGAGGCTTCTTGGACCCCTGGCTGCCGTCTAGAGCGCTGGTCAAGTAATCCATCCTACCAGAGGGCGAGGCCTTTGGTACCTCCAGAGGAGAGAGCAACTACTTGACCGATGTTCTAGCGGCGGCTTGGAGCGCGAGTGGTGTTTTGCTGTTTTCTCCCTCGCAGCCGCTCCAAGAGACGCTCGTGTTCTTTGCTTCCGAACAGCGCACTAGCAACAGCGTACGTGACGAGGCCGGTGCTTCCGCTCACGCAGAGGACAATGAAAATATGCACGAGCTGAGGCCCAGGCACGCGGCTTGTGATCCTGGTCATCAGTGACGTTATGAGCCAGGCTACCAGAGCAGCGCCAGCAAGCTTACCGTAGCTCTGGAGCAGTGATATGCTGAGGAGGCCCGGGATCCGGCGGTTCAAGGTGATGAGGAGCAGGAAGAACTCGACGGCGGCAGCGAAGCTCAGTGCAGCGGCGATGCCCGCAATGCCAAAATGCTTGAGCAACACGAAGCTCAGGACGATGTTGATCAACACCACAACGATGTTGATCAGTAGCGGGGTGCGAGCATCTTTGAGCGCGAAAAGCGCTCGAGGCAAGAGTTCATCTCCGAGCTGAGCGGCAAGACCCCACGCGTAGCACACGAGCGCTCCAGCAGTCAGGGCCGTATCGGCACTGCTGAACGCGCCACGTTGATAGATCAGGCTGACCACTGACCCACTAAGCGCTGCAAGCACCGCGCCGGTCCCCATCCCGAGATAGATCAGAGTGTCGAGCGCCCTGCGGACGGTGTCGCGGAGGAGCGTGAAGTTGCGTTGACTGCTGAGCTCCGACAGTGTGGGGAAGGCAGCGGTCGAGACTGCTACGCCGAGGATGTTCACAGGTAGAAGCAGGAGCGTATAGGAGTAGTTGAGCGCCGCCACGCCACCAGTTATAGCTGAGGCGAGAGTTCGAGTAGTGACTGTGCCCCCAAGTTGATTCAGTGAGAGGGTGAGTGTGCGGGGAACGAGCATTTTGAGTACGCGCCGGAAGTGGATGTTTTGCCAGTTCAGGGTCCACTCGTAGGTGAAGCCAGTCCGGAGTAACGGTGGAAGCTGCAGGAGCGCATAGGCAATCGAGCCTGCGACGACGCCAACGGCAAGCCCGTTGATGCCCATCTCCGGAACGAGCTTCCAGAGGGCAAGGATTTGGAAGAGATTGTAGAGCACTGGCGCCCAGGCTGGGAAGAAGAAGTGATGGCGGGCATTGAGCATCGCAAAGGCGGCGGCGCCAGCACCGAAGAAGATCGGCTGGAGCGACAGGATGCGCGTCAGCTGGATGACCATCTTCTGTGTAGCTGGCGGAAAACCTGGCGCCAGGACGTGTACGAGCAGGGGGGCAAGTAGGGCCGAGGCAATGGCAAGGAGCGTAAGGAGTACGAGGATGCAGTTGAGTGTGATGGAGGCGAGGCGCCAAGCTTCGCGCTCGTCACGTTCCTGCGTGAGCTCCGCGAACACCGGGATGAAAGCGGAGTTGAGTGCCCCACCCACGATGAGGTTGAAGCTGAAGTCGGGGACGGCAAAGGCAGCACTGTAGGCGTCGGCAGCGGGACCGTTTCCGAACGTCGCGGCGAGCAAGCTGCTGCGCCAGAGGCCAAGGAGCCTGCTCACAACGAAGCCTGCCATGATGATGAGGCTGGCAGAGAGCAGACTGGGACGAGCTGGTTGCGCTCGAGAGTGTGAGCGAGAGGCCGCGGCGGTAGTCGCGGGTTGACTGCGCCGGCTTGTGACCCTGGAGCTACCACGGTGCTCAATGGGATGGAACACAACCGGGCGCGCAAGCGGGCGAGCGCGGGGGCGGCGTGGCGAAGAGGAGGCATCACTCATGACTTGTTGGCGCACTGGCAGCGCGCCGCCTGGGCTGCTCCTCTCCATGGAGTGTGCCAAAGTGTGGACGTTACGATGGGCACAAGAGCTGGATCAATGCCAAGCGTTTGCCTCATCCGCCCGTACTATACCCACAGCGCTCTCAAGGAAGCGGAGGTTGGCCCTATGGTGAGCAACGAGCAGGTCGCGGAGGTGCTCGAGCAGATTGGCGTACTCCTCGAGCTCAAGGGTGAAGCGGGGTTCCGTGTTCGTGCCTACCAGAAGGCGGCCGATGCGATCCGTCACTGGAGCGAGCCAGTCGCGGTGGTGGCTACCCGCGGTGAGTTGCAAACCATTCCTGGTGTCGGCAAGGCCATAGCAGACAAGGTGAGCGAGGTCGTCACCACCGGTCATCTGATCTACCTCGCTGAGTTGCGGGCCGAGTTCCCTGCCGGCATGTTCGCCTTACTCGATGTGCCTGGCCTTGGTGGAAAGACTGCACTGCGACTGGCACGAGAACTCGGAGTGGAGACGAGGGAGGAACTGGAAGAGGCGGCGCGCGCTGGAAGGCTACGCTCGCTCGGCGGCTTTGGGGCGAAGAAAGAAGAAGCGATTCTGCATAGTCTCGAAGCTATGCGACGCAAGGGTGGGCGCTTCCCCATTGCCCAGACCTGGCCAATTGCCGCCGAAGCAGCGCGACTTCTCCGGGAGAGTGACTTGGCGGAGCACATCGACGTGGCCGGCAGTCTCCGGCGTTTCGAGGAGACCATCGGGGACGTTGACATCATCGCGACCGCGCGCGATAGCGCAGCGCTGACCGCGCGCTTCGTCACCCTTCCGTTTGTGACGGAGGTCATCGCCCATGGTCCGGTGCGAGCCACTGTGCGCACGAGTGACGGGCTGCAGGTTGACTTCAAGGTTGTCGAACCGCGCGACTATGGCTCGCTGCTCCAGCACTTCACTGGCTCAAAGACGCACAACATCCGTCTGCGGGAGTACGCACAGCGGCGCCAGCTCAAGGTGAGCGAGTATGGAGTTGTGGACGAGCGGAACGGCGAAGAGACACACTTTACCACCGAAGAGGCGCTGTACGCTCGACTCGGGCTGGCCTACATTCCTCCCGAGCTCCGCCAAGGCCTCGATGAGATCGAGCGGGCTCAGCATGGGCCCTTGCCACGCCTCGTGCAGCGGAGTGATCTCTGGGGGGATCTCCATGCTCACACCAGCGAGAGCGACGGGCGGAACACTCTCGAAGAGATGGTGGTTGCGGCTCAGTCAGCAGGCCTTCACTACCTTGCTATCTGTGACCATTCTGTGGGCCGGGCGGTGGCGCGAGGGCTCACACCGGAACGCCTGCAGCAGCAACGCGTAGCCATCGATGCAATGAATCGGACTGTAGGCCCCAACTTCCGCGTGATCGCTGGCTCAGAGGTCGACATTCGGGCTGATGGCCGGCTGGACTATCCGGACGGCGTCCTTGCTGGTCTGGAGATTGTCGTGGCATCTGTCCATTCAGCGATGCAGCAGGACCGGGCGACAGCGACAGCGCGAGTGCTTGCTGCTATCGAGCATCCTGCGGTGACGATCATTGGCCATCCAACAGCGCGCATCATTGGCCGTCGAGAGCCCATTGCCCTTGACATGGATACAGTCATCGCTGCTGCTGTGCGCACCGGGACGGCGTTGGAGATCAACGGAGGTCTGGAGCGTCTCGATCTGAGTGCTGAGCACGCCCGAAAGGCGCGCGAGGCTGGGGCGATGCTCGTCATCTCGACCGACGCACACGAGCAAGCGAGCTTTGGTAACCTGGATTTCGGCGCCGCGGTTGCTCGTCGGGCGGGATGCGGGCCGGAACACGTGCTCAACACCCGATCTGCCGCCGAGGTGCTGGCATTTGCTCGGGCTAAACGTGCTCGAATTACTGGTCAGTGAGCCTGGTTTGGTCTACACTGCAGCGGTGGTCGGTAACTGGAATGGCCTTGAGACCCCAGATGGGAGTTGTCACCCGAGTGAATCGTTCCTGGCGGCGTGAGAAGCTGCCGCGGTGGCTGGGCCCTTGGCCTTTGCTGTGCGCTGTGGTAGCTCTGCTCCTCACAGCGTGTGGCGGAACGAATACCGCGGGCGGGGCTTTAGGAACACCACTCTCATCCTCATCGCTTCATGGCTCCGATCCCGCCGGAGTGCACTACCTCAGTATGACTGACAGCGTCGTGCCCGATCCTCAAGATCCCGGGAAGAAGATGCTGCACGTCGAGGTGCAGGTGCAGGCAGACAAGCCTACGTCGGGGGTGCTGGCGTTTCTCATGATTGCTGATCCGAATACGTCGGTACCGTGGCCGCGCCCGGCCTATGCCAATGGATCGCCCGCAGCGTCGGCGCAAAAAGTCTCCTTTCATCAGGGCGCCAATACTGTGAATGCCAACTTCCCACTCTATGTCCGGAAGGATGGCAAGCCACAGGAAGGGCAGCTCAACATCCAGACAGGCGGCTTCTACGATGTTGAGATCTTTGCAGGCGCCGCACCATCTTCAACCGGTGTGCTGCCAGTGGCTTCGTTCCAAACGAGTCGTACCTACCAGATCTCCGACTTCGGTGGTCCGCCAGCAACTCCCACACCAACGTTCGTCCCGACGAAGGGCCCGAGTCCGGTCCCAACTTCTAGCCCTTACCCCACTTTCACGCCCGGACCGACGTCGACGCCCACACCTACACCAACGCCGGTACCACCGCCGTTCGCTCTCGGTCTGCTGGCGATCCAGACGCACGGTCAGCTCCGAGGGACGGTGCCTGGCGGCCTCGTTGGCGTTGGAGGAACAGCGGTCATGCCCCCTGCTGGCGATCAATTTGTGGTGGCGATCTTCGTGGTGCGAAAAGACATTTCTGCGGCATCTGAAGCCCCACTCCCGAAGACGCTTTCCCTTGACAATGCCGGAAGCTGGCAGGATGTCACCCAGCACATCGTTGACAGCACGGGCAGCCTCGCTCTGGAGCTCCCTCCCTATGGTGCAGTGACGATCGCCTACGATCCACGCACCCAGACCTACAGGGAACGCGTTGTCGTAGCCCAGGTGTGGGAGATCCCAGCAAGCATCCCCGTGAACTCGGCAGCGGTACGGCTGGACAACCAGCCGGCGACTGCCTTCCCGCTGGCTAATGCTGCGTGGGTCAATCCTGGGTATCCCTATCAGCTCAAGCAAGACCTGCCATTGGCAGACTACGCATCGGTGCAGGTTGCGGCGGTGACTCAAACCGCGCCGATAGCGACTCCAGGGCCAGCGGAAGTATCTGAGCCAGCGTTCAAGGTTCAGCTCGTGCTGAAAGGAAGCACGGCTGCACCTGTCACCCTGCGTCTGCAGCTGCTTCTCGAGAATGCGCAAGGGCTCCGTACGGAAGCGGTCTGTCCAGTGCAGCAGTACAAGAATCTCGTCGCAGGGACCCCCTACCCCTTCACCTGCAGCATCTCGCTGCCGAGCGGGGGTAATGAACAAGGATTCCATCTCGGCGTGACTGGCACGATCAACGGCGCACAGATACACATGAAGTGGGTGACCCTTTCCCAGTAGGTGAGCGCGACGCTCGTTGACAGTGCAGCCGCTCTCAGCCGGCAATAACCTTGATGCTGCCCGGGAGGACGAGCAGCTGAGTGGCGAGGATAGTGTGATCGGTCATGAAGACGCCACTGGCTTGAATGGCAGCACCTGGGCGGAGCTGGGCCCGCGAGCCGAGCACTAGCTTTGCTCCTTCGCCTTGCTGCACGTGCACGGTATTCGTGGTGACTTGGTAGTCTCCGTTGCTTGTATGCTCCAGCAGCTGACCTGTGATGATTCCGCTCGGATCGACCGCGGTAATCTCCAGGTCGACCGTGAGTGACTCACCGGCGACCGCTTGCTCAAACGCTACGGGTGTAGCAGGGTGACTGCGGATGTGCGCCTGCGTCGCCAGACGGTACGGGATGACGATTGCTCCGACGAGGAGGAGTGCAAATAGGATGACCATGGCGCGCCCGAACCACGCTCGCCGCGTGCCCGTTGGTTGTGCCGGCTGTTCCTGCGGATCTTGCATCACTTGCACCCCTCTCGCGTGACGTGAGTCATCTGCATTCTTCTCTGTAGCATGAGGGCTGGAGGAAAGGGGAAGCGAGCGCTAGGAGTGGGATGGTGGCAGATGTCCAGCGGTGCAACCAGAAGGAGCCGGAGCACCGGCAGCCAAGCTTGCCGGCAAGTGAACCGTAAAGGTGCTGCCTCGACTCAGTTCACTGGCAACGCTGATCTCACCCCCGTGTGCTCTGGCAATCCACTGGGCGATCGACAGTCCAAGACCAGCCCCGCCCCGGCCACGCGCCGTATCGGCTCGGTAGAAGCGCTCAAACAGGTGAGGCAGTTCTTCAGGTGCGATACCGATACCATCGTCGCTGATCTGGATGTTGACCATGATTCCTTGTGGCTGGAGCGTCACGTGGACTTGTCCTCCCGGTCGGGAGTACTTGATGGCATTCTCCAGCAGGTTGAGCAGCATCTGCACCACGCGCGCCGCATCGCCGATCACGGTGGCCGGTTGGTCAGGCTCCCAGTGTAGACTAATGCCCTGGCGCTGGGCCAGCGGCGTCAGCTGCGCCACTACGTCACCAAGCAGTTCGTCGAGCGACACCACTTCCCGCTCCAAGGAGGGCTTACCTGCATCAGCACGGGCGAGTGTCAGTAAGGCTCCTACGAGCTGCTCTAGACGCTGCGTCTCCTCCTCGATGCTGTTCAGCGCTACCTGAGCGCCGGCCCGGCTGCGCGCCAGCTTGCCTTCTTCGGCCGTCGCCCGGATGATGGTCAGGGGGGTGCGGAGCTCATGAGAGGCATCGGCGGTGAACTGGCGCTGGCGGACAAAGGCGGACTCTAGGCGCGCCAGCATGGCGTTGAGGGTCGCTGCGAGCCGGCCGACCTCATCATCGACCGGCGGGGCCTGCAGCCGCCGCGACAGTTCGCCGGCCTGAATTGACTGCGCGGCTCGCGTCAACCGATCGATCGGCGCGAGAGCACGGCGAGCCAGCAAGAGGCCGCCCAGCCCAGCGATGAGCACGGTGGCAGGGATAGCAAAGAGTAACATACCGAGGAGGAGATGCAGCGTCTGCTCGGTATTGGCGAGCGATGTTCCGACCGCCAAGACGCCCACGATCTGTCCACCGTCGGCTATCGGCAGCAGCCGCACCAAGAAGTCCGTGCCCATCTGACTTGGGAGGACCTGATCGACCGTATGACCTTGTAAGACCGGCTCCAATATGGCCGGCGTCACTGGCAGAGCCTGGCCGGGTGCGGCAGCGACGAGCTGGCCTTTGGCACTCCACAGCTGCCAAGGCGCGGCGCTGCCGGAATCCGCAGCGCCGCCGGCCCCCTCTTGAACGTCTTGGATGGTGATCTGGCCGTCCTGCACGTTGAGTGCAGCACGCAGTTGGGTGCTGCGTGCTGAGAGGAGGGTGGTGTCTGCTTGGTAGAGTCCTTGGGTGAGGGCGGCATAGAGCGCGGCGGCGAAGGCGGCCAAGATGCCGAACAGCAAGAGAGAGAACCAGAGGGTCAGCCGTGCGCGAATGCTGTGGGGCAGTGGTGGAGGCCAGCGTCGGCGTCGTGGTGTGGTGGTGCTGGCAGTGGTCATCAGATCGAGGTCGGTTTCGGGACACGGAGCTGGTAGCCGGTGCCGCGGATGGTGTGGAGGAGCTTGGGGTGGAAGTGGTCATCCAGCTTGCGGCGCAGCGTGCGGACGTAGACGTCGACGACGTTGGACGTGGGGTTGAACGCATAGTTCCAGACGTGCTCGGCGATCATGTCGCGTGTGAGCACGTGATTAGGGTGGTGCATGAAGTACTCCAAGATCGCATACTCCTTGCTGGCCAGAGGGATGTGCTGTCCCTGGCGCTGGACCGCGTGCGTTGCCGTGTCGAGGGTGAGGTCGGCGGCGTGCAAGGTCCGGTCTTTGTCGGGGGTGTCACGCCGCAACAGTGCCCGCACGCGGGCCAGCAGTTCGGCCATGGCGAACGGCTTCGTGAGATAGTCATCCGCCCCCGCGTCGAGACCGCGTACCCGGTCTTCCACGGCATCGCGGGCCGTCAGCAGGAGCATGGGGGTCCGCAGACGGCGGTCACGCAGTGCGCGGCAGACTGCCAAGCCATCCTGACCCGGCAGCATGATATCGAGAATGAGGACGTCGTAGGGATTTGCTTCTGCCCAAGCCTGGCCTGCCAGGCCATCGTGTGCCACGTCCACCGCATAGTGCTCCCGTTCTAGGGCGCGGCGGATCAGGCCGGTGAGCTTCGGCTCGTCTTCGACAACAAGTATACGCATGGTAGTACTCCCAACCAGAAGGGCCCCTCCCCATCTTGTCTGGAGGATCCTCTCCAGACAAGATGAAGCATCCGTGAAGAGACCGTGAAACGGGACCGCGGTGCCGAGGATCATGGGGTATGTGCCGGCTCTGCCAACGGCCGTTCGTGTCTGCAAGATAGCGCATGGGTCACGTCTACAACAGGCATCTGGGGCGAAGAACCTGCCCGATTCGTAAGCGGAGCGCTCGCTTCATGGTGGCTTCATGACGCCGGGTCAGGCTAGTCCCCGTAGTCACGAGAGAGTGCCAGGTGCCTTCCTCGTCACTATCTAGGGGAGAGCTGTCAGATGCGGTAGAGCGGAAGCTATACCCCCGTTCCAGCCCGCGGATTGTCACCGCGGGTCATTGGAAGGGCGAAGTTCAGGTCTTCGCCCTGAATCCTTTGTCTTGCTTAAGTTAAGGGAGTACTTCAAGTGCGTCGTTTCTTTGTCCGATCTGCAGGCGCAGTGGCACTCGTCAGTGCGTTGGGTCTTGGAACCGTCACAGCCTTTGCCGCAGAGACGCCGGGTGGTGCAGCCGACACCCCGGACGCCTTGCCGGCAGGAGCTATCTCTGCCGCGGTGGCGCAGCAGGATGCGCTGGCCAAGTACCCGGGCGGCACAGCTGTCGCCGATGGGGTGAATGACCAGAACGGCATCATCACGTATGGCTATCAGGTCACCCAGAATGGCGCGACCTACGATGTGCAGGTCAATGCCCTGACTGGGGCCATTCTTCAAGTCGATGCCGGTGGACCGGATACCGGAACAGCGACTGAAGCCAAGAGTGCGAGTGACGGTGAGCGGGCTGGAGCAGCCGGGCTGGACGCGCCGGGCGGCGCTAACATCCAGCAGGATGGCAACTTCTAGTGCATCGGTTGGGCAGGCCAAGGTGTCCTGGCCTGCCCACTCACACTCTCGTGCCGAGTGGGATGACTCCAGCGATGCGACACCGGAACATCTATACGCGCACGGTAGTGCGCAGGCATGGGGCGCTGCCCCGTGCCGTCGTTGCGCCTATGGTGTGAGTCCGGCGTCAGCACGCTGCCACCGGCCCGATCATCCAACTGCCGTAGCGCGTAGGTCGAACTCTACCGGAGTCGAGGGGAGGGCAACGCAGTAGCGGTTCAGCGGCTTATGGACGGCGCTGGTGGCGTGATTGCTTGGCTATGCTGCCGGCCACGGATGACTGCACTGCTGGCGCGCCTGCTGCCAGACGGTGCGGGAGGGTGGGCGCACCGATCCGTTCCGAAGAGTGACTGAGCTGCTGAAAGGGAATAAGGCATGGTTGATAGGGTGCCAAGGCGGACCGAGAAGCCGGGCGCGTGGATTACTAGGCCACCTCTAGCGCGCCGGGCACACCGGCGTTCGCTGCGACGGCAGTTAGCGTGGGGCAAGCGATCCAATTCTTCCCGGTGGGACTGGCTTGGCCGGCGGCGCTTTCATCGCCCACTGTTGCTCACAAGCGGATTCGGATTGGTGCTGCTCCTCTTCGTTCTGCTGCTGCACCGGCGGATGCCACCCGCATCCGTACAGCTCGCGCCAAGTGCCCGTCTCGCCGCGGCCCACGCCCTTGCAGCCGCCGGTTACGAGACAGCCCGCAGTCCTGCTGGTAATCCCGCCGTCTACCTTCTGACGGGAAGCCGGAATTACCCTCAGAAAGTTGCTTTCCTGGCGACCCGTCCCGGACGGGCAGAGGCGCTCTATGTGGCGCAGCTCGACCGGACCTCGCCGACTGTGTGGCGGCTCGCTGGCATCCACCGGGACGCCAGCACGATGGGTCTGCACGTCACCACCTTCACGCGCCTCAAGCGCACGCTCTTCTATACGCTCGCGGACAGCCAGTTGGTCACGGTGCTCGTGGCACGCGATCTGACGCACCAGCGCACGCAGATGTTCCAGTTCACCGTCCCAGCCACTGCTGTGCAGCTCTCTTCATCGCCAGGAGTAGGTGGGCAGGATATAGTCGTCAGCTGGCGGTCTGCCTCCGGACAGGGAGTGGAGCACTTGGCCGTGCTGCAGGGCCAGGCGGACGGCTGGCGCTCGACCACGGCGGTGCTCACTGCACTACCCACTACGGCACGCGGACACCCGCTGTTTATCCAGCTCGTGGAAGCCACGCGGCATTGGTTTGGGCCTCACCTCGTCGCTCAGCTCGAAAATGGCTGGTACAGCCTGGCTGATCTGGTGCAGCGGCGGGTTTACTGGTTCACGCATGCCCAGCCGGCGCACGCCTCGCCATCTGCCGGACCGGGAACTGACCTGCCGCCCACACCTGCCGCGGGTAGCCCCAGTGTCAGTGGTGCGCGGACACCGGCTGTGGCTACTCCGTCGCCAGCGGCCGTCCAGCTCGACAAGGCGGCGCAGAGATCCAGAGCGACTCAGAAGGTGGCAGGAGCCCGACCTAGCTCCACGCCCACCCCTTCCGTGATCCCACTGCCCAGTAATCTGGTCATTCCGCAGGGCTGGCCGCAGGCCTCAGGTGAGGGGGTCTGGGCACCAGTTGGGCGGCGTGTCGCGGGTCAGGTGGTCATGGAGCGCACCTTCGTCCTGCCGGATCCACAGCGGCCTTATGCACGCGTTGACCTCGTCTGGATCAATCCCGCTCTCGCTCACGTACACCTGGTTGCGGGTACGCGCCATCCCCATGCCCTGTCCGGCGTGCACGGACAGGGCGAGGTGCCGCTGGCTGCACGTCCCCGTTTGCTTGCCGCCTTCAATGGCGGCTTCAAGCGTATCGGTGGCCACTACGCCACCTTCGGCTTCCGCGCTGGTGGCCTCTGGTACCGGCGGCCCAGTCCGGGGCTGGCGACTCTCGCCGTTTACCCCTCCGGGCGCGTCGTACTCGGCGCCTGGGGCCGCGACCTCCCAGTTACTTCTCGGGGTCTCGTCTCCTCAGCCGAACCACTTCCACGTGATCTCTTGCAGAACCTGCTCTTGCTCGTCGATCGCGGACGTATTTCGCCGCAGATCAACCACGATGCCGCCTGGGGCGAAACCGTCCATAATGCTGTCCGCGTCTGGCGCTCCGGCCTGGGTCAGACTGCTGCCGGCGACCTCATCTATGCAGCGGGAACACCCTTGACTGCCCAGTCGCTTGCCCAGGTCTTGCTCTTGGCGGGGGCACGCCGGGCGATGGAACTCGACATCAACAGCTATTGGGTGACTTTCAACTTCTACCAGCCCGTCGCCCCCGGCTCGGCGGTGTTACAGAGCCAGAAGCTGATGCCCGAGATGCAGCGCTCCGCTCGGCGCTACCTTTTTCCTGACTCCCGCGATTTCGCCTATCTGACAGCCGCGCAAAGTGCCGTATCCCAACCCACGGCAACGATCCAGACGGTCAACGGGATGCGTCGCTGAGCAAGTCGTGAGGAGACTACCAGCAGGCACATCCCTACTGGAGCCGCTGGGCATGGCGATCAGCCCAGTGAACGTGAGCAGATGTGCGCCAGCGGTGACCGCCATCTGGGGCGACGGCCGCCAC
>JAMCTA010000140.1 GCA_023381895.1 Chloroflexota bacterium | reverse complement strand
CCTTTCACGCGCATCGTCGTCACCTCGACGAGGATCTCTTCATACGAGGGTAGGAACTCGTGGAGAGGAGGATCGATGAGACGAATAACGACGGGGAGTCCATCCATGGCGTCGAAGATGCCGGCGAAGTCGCCACGCTGGAACTCCAGGAGTTGGGCGAGACTTCCGTGATAATCAGCATAGACCTGTGACGAGGCAACCTGTGCCTTTAGATCCGCCAGAGCCTCCTCGCGCCGCCTGCGCTCGGCCCCCTCAGCCTTGGTAACGGTATCTTCAGCTACTTTGATCTGCTCATCCAGCCGGGTGGCTTCGGACGCGGCCAGAATCATCTTCTGTACGATTGGTAGTCGTTCAGACTCCATGAACATGTGCTCGGTGCGACACAGACCGATTCCCTTAGCGCCGAAGGCGCGGGCTCGCTGCGCGTCACGCGGGTAGTCGCCGTTCGCCCAAACGCCCAGCCGCTTTACTTGATCGCACCAGCCGAGAAGCGTCTGGAAGTCATCGCTCAAGCTGGGTTCGAGCGTGCGAATGGTTCCCTGGAAGACTTCGCCGGTACTGCCATCGACGGAGATCGGATCGAATTCCTTGACGATCAGGCCGGCGGGAGTGGTGAACAGACCTTCTTCCACATTGACACTGATGTCGCCACAGCCGGCGACGCAGGGGAGACCGAGCTGGCGCGCTACAACAGCCGCGTGGCTGGTAGCGCCTCCACGCTGCGTCAAAATGCCCTTTGCCACGAGCATGCCGTGAACATCGTCGGGGCTCGTCTCCTGCCGGACCAGGATGACGCTCTCACCGGCCTTGCCGCGTCGCTCGGCTTCGTCGGCATCAAACACGACGCGGCCTGTAGCAGCACCCGGACAGGCGTTCAGGCCCTTCGCGAGTAGGCGGCCGCCTTTGTTGGCGGCTTCTTTGTCATCGTTGTCGAAC
Source organism: Chloroflexota bacterium (assembly GCA_023381895.1). Next base: position 11,774 of record JAMCTA010000140.1, on the reverse strand, counting down.
CGAGGGAGGAGTAGCTGATTGATCGTCGCTGGCTCGATGCGCTGGATGGCTTCTTCCTTGGTGATCAGTCCTTCGCGTACCATGTCGACTGCGATCTTGACTGCGGCGGCGGCGGTACGCTTCCCAGAGCGCGTCTGCAGCATGTAGAGCTTGCCACGCTCAATCGTGAACTCCAGGTCCTGCATATCCCTATAGTGGCGCTCCATCTGATTGGCGATGCGCACGAACTGCTCGTAGACGGTAGGCGCCTCTTGGGCAAGGCGGTCGATCTTGCTTGGCGTGCGGATACCGGCTACGACATCTTCACCTTGAGCGTTGAGGAGATACTCACCATACAGATGCTTTCCACCCGTTGACGGATCACGCGTAAAGGCAACACCGGTGCCAGAGTCGTTCCCGGCGTTTCCGAACACCATGGTCTGCACATTTACTGCCGTTCCAAGGTTGTGTTGGATCCCCTGGCTGTTGCGGTAGTCGATGGCGCGCTTGTTGTTCCAGCTTTGAAAGACGGCTTCGATTGCGAGCCGCAGCTGCTCATACGGATCTGTCGGAAAGTCCTTACCGCATTCTTTGCGGACGATCGCCTTGTAGCCCTCGACGAGCTCCTTGAGCGCCGGCGCAGGGAGATCCGCGTCAGTCTTCGCCCCGGTCGCTTCTCGCTTTGCTGCCAGGGCGTGCTCGAACACCGCGATGTCGATCTGCAGCACCACCTTGCTGAACATCTGAATGAACCGGCGATAGGAGTCGTAGGCGAAGCGCTCGTCGCCGGTGAGCTTCGCAAAGCCTTGGACGGCATCGTCATTGAGGCCGAGATTGAGGACGGTGTCCATCATCCCAGGCATTGAGAACTTGGCGCCGGAACGGACGGAGACGAGCAGCGGATTGTCGACGCTCCCGAACTTCTTCCCGGTTTGCTCTTCCACATCCTTCAGGGCTGCGAGCGCTTGCTCCCACATGCCCCCAGGAAATTTCCGCCCAGACGTGTAGTAGGCATTGCAGGCCTCGGTCGTGATGGTGAAGCCCGGAGGAACGGGAAGGCCGGCGCGCGTCATCTCTGCGCAGCCCGCGCCCTTTCCGCCGAGGAGATCGCGCATCGACGCGTTGCCATCCCGAAACAGGTACACCCACTTGTGAGAAGTTGCAGATTGGCCTTCAGACCGGTCGACAGCAGATTGAACCACGCCGGCTCATCCTTCCCAAGCGCTGCCGGAGAAACAGCGGCTACACCCATCAACGTGCTGCCCCCAGTATACAGGCTTCATCTAGCCGTGCTTATGAACCGATGTGTCGCGACAGCGCCGAATCCGCCCCATCATTCCGGAGCGCAGCGGCTAGTGGCGCTACAACGTCGTCGACGAGAACGTCCATCTCTCCATATTGCCACCACTGATGCCCTGGTTGCCTGGGAAAACCACGCCGTAGTCGTCACGAACAACACGAAGGACTATCCAATGTCCGACGTCCACGTCTTGCCATTTCGCCCAGACCAAGACGCTTAAGGGTTGTTCTGACTCCTGACTCCTCACCGATCCTTGCTCCTCCCACGGGTGCAGATCGGCTCTTGAATTTAGGTTCTTAGCCGTTTCCCAAACGCCCAACAACGGCCGAACATCCGCCTCCTTTTCTGAAGACTGGCTATGTTGCCCTTTGACTCTTGCCTGTTTTTTGTTGTATTTTGTACTAAATCCACCAAGAGAGGACAGCAGCGGTGGATGAGCAGATTATGACTCAGACGATTCCCGTGTCCCAAGCCCGCCAGAGATTCGGCGAGCTCATCAACCAGGTCTACAAGCGTCAGGTGCGTATTCTCGTTGAGAAAAGCGGCATCCCGGTTGCCACCCTGGTCTCTCTCCCTGACCTAGAACGGTGGTTACGTCAGGAACAACAACACGAGGCAGTTCTCCCCCACCTCCCGCTGCCAAGCTCTGGTTGCCAAAATCCTGACCAATGCCCAGAAACGGGTGATCAGCCCACTGACGACCGCCGATCTCGTCCATCAGGTCCGCGCGGAGCGCGAGGAGGCCTATGAGCGTTGGTCCCGCTGAAACACTGGTCGTTGACGCCTCCGTTGTCACCAAGTGGCACCTGACCGGCGAAGAACACACCGACAAAGCCCGGCTGATCCTTCTTCCAGAAGATCGAATCAGGAGAGCTTGAGGTCTGCACCTCAGACATCGTGATCTTTGAGACCGCCTTTACCCTCCAGAGGTCTCATATCCTCAGCATCGAGGTGAACCCATTTTCTGCCGGTCAACAAACACACTCGGGACGGCCCCGGCTAACAAGGGGTTAGGATGGCGTCGTAACGCCAGTACCGGAATGGCATCGTGGGGGCATGTTCGAGAAACCGAACAGTGTAGCCAGCCTCGGCAGCCATTTGGCGAAACTCCCTAAAGGTATACCAGCCGCTCCCGTGTCTGGTAGGGGAGAAGAGAGCACGGCGAACAATCAATGCATAGCGTCGTGCCTGGGTGTAGGCGCACCGCCAGAGCGGCCAGTCGTCGTGCACCCGGCGGCGGCGCCACTCGCGGAGAGGATGGCAGACATCACCCACGAGAACTACGCCTCTCGGTCTGAGCACTCGGTGGCATTCGCGCAGCAGGGTGAGGCATTCGACATCGGTTAGGTACAATATAGCGTCGTAAAAAAAGACGCGATCGAACGTGTCAGGAGGGAAGGGGAGCGCGCGGCCGTCACAGCAGCAGACAGCAGAATGGGGCCACGGCTGCAAGCGCCGTGCGGCTCGGTGACACAAGCCGATCTCAAGGTCGCAGCTGATGAGCTGAGCCACTAGGGGAGCGATGGCCTCGCTGAGGAGGCCGGTGCCGCAGCCGAGATCGAGAATGCGGTAATGAGGGCGGAGATCCAGCGCCTCGAGCACGTGGCACTCAATGGCCTTGGACTCTGTAAGTGAAATTGCACCCCGCTGGTTCGCTATCTGTTCATCGGTGACGTCGACCATCGCACGTAGGTGCTCGCGGATCGCACGTTCTCTCTCTTGCCCTTCATCCAAGGACCGTTCTCCTTTTCTCCAGCCTTCTCTTGGGTGGTGAGTGTAGCAGAGCGAAAGAACCCCCTTGCGGGCGAGACCGCCCGACAAACTGCACGTTTGCGGGACCAGATCTGGCAGATCTCTACGTCACCTTCATCGGTGGGTGGCTCTACCGCGTCCCCACCACGCGCCGTGGCCGCCTGTGGTGGCCGCGTAGCGCCTGAAGCGCACACGAGCAACTGGCAGGGCGGGCGAGCCGTGCTCGCTGTAGCTCAGACAAGACTGGCGGCGATGGCGCCTCGTGAGAATAGCCTCTGCTCGTGTGCTGGGTAGATAGGGCATCGTGAGTGTGTCAGACCGCACGAGTGCCAGCCTGCTAGCCACAGTGCCGCCGCTGATAGATACTGTGACAGCGGGGTGCTGAGCTAGTGGCATGGCAGTACCGACTACGAGGGAGGAGGTGGGATTGGAGAGCCAAACTCTTCTCTCCCGGTATACTCTTCCCGCTTTGTTTGCCTTGACCGTCGTGGTCATCGTCTTCCGGCCATGGACGTCGATACCACTCAATATCGCGGCAGTCATCTACGCCCAGGCGCAGTCGGCGAGTGCCGCAGAGGGTTCAACCGCACCGCTCACTCGATTCCTCAATACCAGCGTTACCAGTTCACTTGCGTCGAGCTGGAGCTACGAGCTGCTGCGAGCCCGAGCACTGGATATCACCGGGCAGCATGCTGCCGCCGTGACGCTGCTGAAGGACATCGTCCGGCAGCACCCGGACGACAGCGTAGCCAGACTCCTGCTCGCGGATGCGGAGGAGCACGCCGGCCAGAGTGCAGTTGCTGTCAAGGAGCGTGTGACGGCGGCTATGCGCATTTATAGCGATCCAGCCGTATTTTATGGTCTCGCTAGTGCGTACGCATCGCGAAACCCTGAGCAGTCTATTGCCTTTGGCAAGGTAGCCATGCAGCTCGATCCGGGCCTGTGGCAAGCAGCAGACTTGGTGGGACAGCTCCAGTTCTCTGGCTCAGGCAGCCAATTCGCTCCGCACAGCGGTCGAGGCAGCTCCTCTTGACCCCGAGCCGTACTATCTCTTGGGATACCTTTACGCCACAAAACTGGGTCAGCCGCAGTTGGCGGTGCCATTGCTCCAGAGGACGATTGCTCTGGCCCCGATCTATAGTAGCTATGCCTACGTCCTGCTCGGCGAAATTGCCCGCCAAAATGGCAACTTCGGAGCGGCACAGCGGTTCTTTCAGGAAGGGGTGGCGTTGTTTCCAAGGGACGGTGCGCTGGTCTACTACGAAGGCCAGTTGGCACAACGACAGGGAAGTCTCAGCCAGGCCCTAGCCTACTATAAGCGTGCCACAGTGCTGCAACCTGACGTAGCGCTCTACCACGCAGCCTATGGGGAGTCTCTGCTGGCTGCTGGAGATCGCCAGAGTGCTGAACAGGAACTGCAGCTTGTTGTCCGCCTCAATCCGTTCGATTGGACAGACTCGCGGATCCTGGCCAAGCTGCTGATCGAGGATGGCAACGTTTCTGGAGCAAAGGAGATCTACTGCCAAGCGATTGCGAAAGGTGCGGGAGGAACCGAGCCTACCCAGGCTATCGCCACACTGGGGCTTGGTGAGTGCTGACTCTTCACGCGCACTCGGTCGGTAAGCTTTGATGAGATCAGATGACATGGGGAACCCAAGCCAACGCCCAACTACGCCAGTCGACTCAGACGGTCAGCAACGAAAGTCGGGGCCTTCCGCCCGGCCATCCCCCTCGGCAGCCCGGCGGCTGCTGCAGAATGCCGTGTGGGTTAGTTCGAGAGACCTCATTTTCGTTCGGCAGCCTCCGCCTACTCTATCCGCAAGCTAGGGCTCAGCACATATGGCGGTTGGACGATTATCGCTTCCATCGTGGGGTATGCAGTCTTGCTCGATGCCGGCATGCGCTCTCCGCTGATCAAGTACGTTGCGGAGTATCACGCACGAGGAGATGGCGACGGCGTTAACAGGATCGTCAGCACTAGCCTCGCCTACTTCTGTGTCGTCGCCATTATTGCCAGTGCGGGCCTCGGCGTCGCGGGCCCTTGGGTCCTCGATCACTTCGTCAAGCTTGCATTGCCGCGCTGGCAACTCATACTCGCCTACTACCTCTATCTCGCAAACTTTGCTATCAACCTGGTGCTCGGCGTGTTCATCGCGGTCATCCGCGGCTTGCAGCGATTCGATCTCGACGCGAAAATTAACCTCGCTGGCCGTTCCATTGGCATCTTTGGGAGTATCGCCGTGCTCTATCTCGGCTGGGGACTAGTCGGGCTCACGATCCAGACGTTTGTCCTGACTCTCGGCTATGGCTTGTGTTACGTGATCCTAACATTTCGTAGCTGCCCCGGGCTTTACATCGCACCACGGTTCGCCACTATGGGGACGTTCCGCAAGCTCATGTCGTTCAGTCTGCGGATACAAGTCGGGCGCATATCCACACTCATCAACACAGACCTGGGACAACTCTTACTCGCCTATTTCCTGGGTCCGACGCAAGTTGGCTACTATACTATTGCAACGAACATCACCGAGCGTGCCCGCTCGGTCCCAATGTCGGTCGTGAGCACCATCACGCCCGCGGCATCACAGTTCAGCGCAGTTGCTGATGACGAACGGTTCCGAGCACTGCTAGATCGGTCGCTCCGCTACATCTGTGTCGTTGGGGTACCACTCTTTGCTGGAGTTGTCGCCTTCAGTCACCCATTCTTGAATACGTGGCTCGGTCCGGGCTACGTCAAATCGGCAGTGACCGCTGACATCATTGCCACTTCGTATGTGTTCTTGCTCCTCACAGGTCCGGTCTCTAGCGTGCTCATTGGCTCAGGCTTCCCAGGAATCTGGACCACGTCGACGGTCATCAGGACGGCGACCGTATGCACGCTCGCCCCTCTGCTTATTCACTTTGTGGGGTACTACGGGGCGCCAGTAGCACTAGCAGCGTCCTACGTAGCGAGTGAATCATACATGCTCGTAATGGGAATACGAAAGCTCGGTGGCTGGGTCACACGGAGCATCACCTCGGCGCTCGTGCCCCCGATCCTAGGGACGCTTCCCGCGGTGGGGTTAGGCTGGGTAATCCTACTATTCTACCCTGGAACGGGCTGGCCCCGACTCATCTGCGCTGGCATCACGTATATGACGAGCTATGCTCTTCTCTGGCTGGTTGCGCTGGCTGATACCTACGACCGTGCCCTGGCGCGCTCGTTGCTGACGCAACGCTTCCGGCAGTCCCCAGTCGCACCTGATGGAGTCGGATTGCAGTAGTGTGCCTCGATGCACAAGAGCAAGGACTCCTGGATCGCGACAAGTGCTATTTCGCATTGGCCCGCTCCATGCCCAAGGATCTCACACTGCTCACCCAGGAAGTGTAGTGTGGACACCTCCGGAGAAGCACTGCGTGTCGAAGGGAGTTACATCTGAAGACCAGGGAACGGTGGAGGGCCTCAACATTACCAGGTGGTAGACTGGCGCGGCGTTGCCAGCGTCCGGGTGGAGAGAACACGGTGCACGCGACGACTTTGCCACAATCGGGGGTTGACCCATCTCCTAGTGAAGTGGACGGCAGCACTAGACTGGCCAGAACCAGAGTTGCGATGGTCTGGCTGGCAGGCCTAGACCGGAACCCGAATCGAGCGATCGCTCAGCGAGTTCGTTATCTTCAGCAGCTGTTTGATCTTCGGTTGTACACACTAGAAGACGCAGATATACCTCCCGACCTCGTGCCGCCGGCGCGCGTGCGGCGTCTCAGTGAGTTCGCGGGCCTGATTCGCTTGCAAGATCACCTCCAGAGCGAGGTAGGCAAGGCAGCGGTCGAAGTGCTGCGCTACGTCTTGCGCGTTGTCTACGTCTGTGCCGTCCTAGCACGAGAAGAGCATCTGTGCCGTACGATCGTCTACACCATAGGCAACAGGGAGGCGTTGATCGGTCTTATGGCGCGATGCCTCGGGGCCGCCTGGGTTGCGGACATTACCGACATGCCAGATGCGCTCATAGAGCAGCTTCCCCGGCAGCGGGCTGGGGGGCGGAGGGGAATACTGGCTGTCTTCCTCTACCGCTTTGTGTATAACATCCCGCGCGTCTTCCAAGGCGTTAGTCTCGCGTTCTCCATCGGGACATCCAGTGAGTGGGGCTGGCCCTCTCGATTGGCACGTGAGTTTCGTGTGCCAATCGGCAAGATCGTTCCGGTTCCCAATGGAGTCAATCTCGAAGAGACCGTCGAAACACCAACTCTCCCCCATGCTGGTCTTCGACTTGGCTACGCCGGGCCTATTGACAGCGTCCGGGGCGGGGAAGTGATTCTCGGGGGCTGCTCACATTCTCGTAGACCGCGGCGTGCCGGCAGAATTTTATCTGATCGGATCGGTCCACCAGAGCAATCAAAAACAGTTCGAAGAGCAGGTCATTGCCATCAACACCACGGCCCAGCGTGATGCTGTCAAGATGTTCGGGGAACTGTCTCACGAGAAATCGCGCCAGCTACTTGGTCAGTGTGATGTGGGGCTCTATCCGTTTCCATACACGGTACTCCTCGACGGGGCAATGTCGATCAAGGTATTCGAATACCTGGGTCTAGGCAAGCCAGTGATCGCTTCTAACCTTACTGGAACTCGCGAAGTCATCAAACCGGAAGTCAACGGCCTTCTCGTCGCTCCGGACGATCCGGAGTCGCTAGCGCACGCGGTCCAGCGACTCGTTGAAGACCCTGAGCTACTCGCTGCTATGACGGCTCACGCCCGGTCAAGCGTCGAGCCTTTTGGCTGGAACCGAATCATGGAGCGGTGGTCCGCTGCCATGCGCGAGCTCGCGCAGAGAGTCAACAATGCGTGCTGACGCCGGGCTTTATGTCCAAGCTGCTTTCTTGACGTGTGCTCAGCATCCAACGATCAGCGCCGCTCCTATCTGGCGCCGGTGGCAGGTCGGCGGCGTTCTGGCGATGCTCTGAGCACGAGATGATGATAACCTCGCGCGCGCCGGCTGCTGTCTCAGCACGGTCGACTCTCTTCTTCGGCAGCTACATGCTTGCAGCGATCTTGCTGGCACGAGGAACAGTACCGGCGCTTACTGCTGGTCTCTTGCTCGGTGGGTCGGCGATCGTTCTCAGCAGACAACAGCCATGCGTACGTGCGCCGGTCGTGAGCTCTGATCGCTGGCTCGCCTTGCTCCTCCTCGTGGCCGCGCTCTCGCTGCTTCCGGCCGGTATCTCAACCGGCCGTATCCAGCGATTTGGCCGGACAGCAACCGACCTCGCCGTCTGCTTTGCAACTTCACGGTTGTGGATATCTTCTCGACTCGTCCGTTTCGGATACTGGGCGATCGTCGTGCTGGGGATTCTACTCACGGTCTTTGTGCTGACAGGAACCGACTGGAGCAGCGCGAAGCTTCCCTTCGCGGCCTCGCTCTATCATCACATTCCGGCAATTCATCTCTCGCGATTCCTCAATCCGCGCACCGGCAGCGGCATCAACGCCGATGAGGCGGGCGGAGTTCTCGTGATCTTTCTCCCCCCTCTTCTGCCTCGCAGTATTCAGGCGCCAGAAGCCAGCGCTGGGGACTCTGACACTCATTGCGGGCGGGCTGATTCTCGCTGCCACTCTGTTTCTGACCGGCTCGCGGTCTTCCCTTGCAGGAGCGGCGGTGGAAGTGCTGATTCTGTCACTCTGTATCGATATCCGTCTTACACTGCTCTTTGCCGTCCTGGCAGCTATTATCGGTGTAACGCTCGCTCTCACCCATCCTTCAGTGTGGCAGTTGCTCATTGGCCAGGGCAGCTCCTCCGGTCCTCTTGCGGTGCAAGCCTCCCTGTGGGGCCGGCTGGAACTCTGGAACAGGGCGATCAGAATGGTTGAGGATTATCCCTACACGGGCGTGGGACTCCATGCCTTCCTCCCAATGCTGCTCCGCTCCTTTGCCCCGCTCATCATTGATCCCTCTACATACAATCCGCACCCGCACGACATGTATCTGGCAATGGCTACTGATTTTGGCTTGGGCGGCTCGATCGCCTTTCTCGCGATATGGGCCGGCACTGTAGCCAGGGCTAGCTTGAGACTGTGGCAGACTGCATCACAACCGCGATCTCGCGATGCGCACTGGGCCATGCTCGCCTGCCTGACAGCAAGCCTGTCTGGCTTCCTCGTCTACGGAGTCACTGACGCAATAGAAATGGGCTCATGGGCAAGCATAGTCCTCTGGATCTTTCCGGGCTTGACTATGGCAGCAAGCGTACTGACTGACTCGGGAGCTGCGGTGACTGGTCAGGGAGTCCAGACACCGGCAACAGAGCAGCCAGATGGCCGCGCGACGGAATCCCTAAGTGAAGCCGCTCGATGGCATAGACTTGAAAGAGCAGCGCAGTTCTCTGGGGACACGAGTTGGTGTCTGGCTATTCTCGTTGTCCTCGGCGACGTCGTTGTGAACGGTGTAGCTTGGATCATCGGGCATTCTTAGGTGGTTTCAGTGATTCAGAACAGCTCTGCGCTGAAGAGGAAAGAGGCTGTCAGGAGGTGAAAACGAAGTACTGGCGAGACTAGGTCGCCTAACAGCGCGGGTAGTTTCCCATCCCCCAGATGATCGCCGCTGGCTCTGGAAGCTTCCGATTCTCGTGCCGGTTGCATCGGGCCCGCCGCACTCATCACTATGGCTGGTCTTCACCGCAGTGTACAGATTGGCGCCGCGGCAGTCTTGGTCTGCGCCGCGCTGCTCTTTTTCAACCTGCAGCTGGCGCTTGCGGCCGAAGTGTTCATCGTGGGTCTCTTTGCCTATCAGATCACGTTCCTGCCCCGCGACACGAGCCTAGGTGACGTGCTCGTTCTTGTGCTGATCTTAGCCTGGGCGACCTCAGAGCTAGTTCAGAAACACCGCCTGGCCATCGATGGCATGGATGTCGCCTTCATCATCTTCGGCATTGCCATTGTCACCGGCAGCATGCTCGGAGCGACCGTCTGGCGATTTACAGGAGCCTGGCTCGGAGAGGCCGAGGCTTTCTCCTACGCCATGCTCTACTTCCCCGCAAAGGCGGTATTCTTGCGCAACACTGCGGCTTTCCAGAGCACCGTCATCGTGCCCTGGTGCGTTGCAGCTGCGCTGGCCGGTACCTTCCTCCTCGCAACTGGGCTTACGCACTCTGGCTTAACCCTAGACCTCGTGCAGCCGTCCCATATTCGATTGCGTGACATTGCTGGGGTCACGAACGGGGTATCAACGACTGCCCAGGTTGGGTTCGCGGTCACCCCAGCGTTCTTCATCTGGATACTCTTGAGCGATACCAAAGCAGTCAAAGTTCGGGCGTCTGCTCACCATACTAGGCTTGGGATTGTGTGTGCTGGGCAACGTGCTCAATGGCGAGCGAACTCTGTGGCTTGCGGCGGTCGTCAGCATCGTCATCTATGGGGCCTACCTTGCAGGCGCCAGTGTGAAGAGGCTCTTGCTCCTCCTGCTCGGGGCGGCTATCAGTATCGCTCTGGCCAACTTTGTGTTCAGCCTTGCACTGTCGCAGTCGCTTCTCGACTTCGTACTTATACGGATCAGCCAGATTTCTCCCCGGGGGATCTTGCCACCCACGGGATAGAACACCGGATCAATGAAGCGCGCGCGTTTCTGGGGCTCTTTCACTCAAGCCCTCTCGTGGGCGCCGGTCTGGGGTCGCAGGTCGAGTTCTACTCGCCGGTCTTCTATTCTGATGTCATTCGCACGAACTGGCACGTGGACTATACTGCACTCCTTGGTAAGCTCGGCCTTCTGGGCTTCTTGCCGTTCATGACAGCACTTCTGCTGCTTGCGCGGCATAGTTTGATGGCTGTCAGGAGGCTTCCTCATTCTCAGGAGAGAGACCTCACAGCTGCGGTGCTGGCGAGCGCAGCAAGCCTCTACTGCTTCGTGGCGTTCTTGCACCCTATGCCGTTTATGCCCGATGGCTGGATGTTCTTTGCGATGGTCACCGCGTTTGTCTCGGCCCAGCGGAAAAAGCTCAAGGAGGCAGAGGCTATGCAGCGCACCACGAAGGAGCGGGCTGTGACATTGTCGGCGCAGCTGGTGCGACCGGGATGAACTCCTTGCAGGAGCGGACCTTACTCAGATCTGTAGGCAGAAGTTCCACTGACTCTTGACCGCGTTGAAAGGGATCTCTCAGTACGGGGTGAGCCGCAACCGGCATGGCGCCTCGCAGGCAAGAACGCGACAGGCTGTGTGCTGCCCAGAAATCACTCGCCACCCTAGCAAAAGATGGGTTCTGGTGCAGCAAGTGTGGGGGCACGCGGAGGGACGGGAATGTGATTATAGTCGTGTCTGGGAGGCACGAAGATAGTTGCGTTGTCGCTTGCTCGGCTGTGTATCACGGGCCTTCAACTGGACGGCGGGATGCTGTTTCTGGATGCCGAGGGTGACCGGGAGGCGTCGTGCTGCCCGCGCTGCGGCGTGTGGAGCGACCAGGTACAGGCGCGCTACCGCTGGTATCCACTCGATTTGCCCTGGCGGGGCTTCGTCGTTCGGCTGGCGGTGACGGTCCGACGGTAGCGGTGCGACAACGACGCCTGTCCGCAGCGGTGGCCGCAAGGCCCAGCACCCCAGCTGCTGTCTCCCCCGAGCGCCATAACCACGAGAAACACGGGCGGGGGGTACGGCGTGAGGTTCTAGCGCGCGCCCTGACCGGGCAAGTCAACGACCACCATCGCATGCTGCTCGCACTGCACCTTGCCCACATCGACTTCCTCAACGACAGCATCACCCAGTGGAGCGCCGAGATTGCG
>JAMCTA010000117.1 GCA_023381895.1 Chloroflexota bacterium | reverse complement strand
GCCTTCGTCTTCTTGGCCACGCGCTTGCGCCCCTGGCGGATAAGCTGGCGAATCGTTGGCAAACCCGCTCTCCTCCATGTTCTTCTTCGTCGTAGTCGACTATCAACCACTTTTTTACTGAGGCGCTCACCCCACCGGGCAACACCACCAAAAAACTGGCAGCTGCTTATACTAGCAGCGGAGCACCTTGAGGGTCAAGGGCCCTACCACTTGAGCTAATCGACGCGATGCGCCGTTCGCAAGCAGCGGGTGCAGACATTCAGGCGCATCGGCATTCCCTGAACGACCAATGAACGCCCGGGACTTCTTCGTTGCTCGACGGAACCACTTTCCCGTGTTTTGGAAGCGAATCGTCCGGCCGATGTGCACCGTCTTGCCGCACACTTCACAGGTGCTTGCCATCGTCCACTCCTTTGACCCTCGTCCCAGTGCGCGGCTACAATGCGCAGGTGCTGAGCATACCACAACCGCTAATTTCCCAGCAATGCTCACGCATGCTCGGAAGCTTTGGTTTGCTCGCCAGTGCACTCGAGAGATGCAGCAAAGAATGGAACAGTTAGGAACCGGGTCGTTGGGTTCCCATCTTGATGGCTCTGATTGGGCTGCACTGCTTCGTGCGGGCTTGCTCTGGCTGGCGGCGCACGAGTCGCGCATCAACCACCTGAATGTGTTTCCGGTGCCGGATGGAGATACAGGCTCGAACATGCGTCTCACCCTTGAGGCGGCTGTGCGCGCGATCGATCATTCTCCTGGCTCGTTGTCAGACGTCGCGACCCGCGCGGCTGATGCAGCATTGATGGGGGCGAGGGGCAATTCAGGTGTCATTCTCTCACTCGTGCTCGAGGGTCTGCGTCAAGGGCTTGCTCTATGCCAGCGAGCGAGCGTTCGGGAATTCGCGGCGGCGTGGGAAGCTGCCCAACGTGCGGCCTACGGGGGTGTCGCGCAGCCACGCGAAGGAACGATGCTGACGGCTGTACGCGCTGTGGCAGCAGCGTGGGATGAACAGGTGCCAGCAGGTGCATCGTTTGCCGAGGCCTTCGCCGTTGCGGTCGCCGCGGCTGACGCCGCTGTCGTGGAAACACCATTGCTCTTGCCCGTGCTTCGAGATAATGGTGTTGTAGATGCAGGCGCAGCGGGCTTTGCGCTCGTCCTCAGTGGCATGCTCCGGCACTTACGGGGCGAGTCCTTGATCAGCAATGGTGACCCTGACCTGCAAGGTGACCCGCTTTTGACAGTCACGGGGATCGACCGGGCGGCAGCGACCCTCGACGATCGCGGTTACTGTACCTCCTACCTTGTCAGTGGTGTCCCGGATGACCCGGTTGCGTTCCGTGCTGCGCTGGAACGGCTCGGGACGTCCTTAGTTGTCGCTTCCACCCTATCGGCCACGAAGGTTCATCTCCATACGGAACATCCTGGCCACGCACTCGAGTTAGGGCTGCATCTTGGGGAGCTGCGTCGCGTCGAGGTAGTGAACATGCGGGACCAGGTTGCTGAAGTTCGCCATGAAGCGGCGTTGCGTGCGGAAGCTGCGGATGAGCGCGCGCACACTCTGGTGGCTGTGGTTCCTACCGCCGAGATTGGGCGCGTCTTCGAGAGCTACGGTGCGATCACAGTGTGCACGAGTGGGCTCATGAATCCAAGTGTGGAGGATCTGCTCAAAGCTGTCGAGTCAGCACGCGCCAAGACAGTCTACCTTCTTCCCAATAACAGTAACGTCTTCGCAGCAGCAGATCGCGTGCGAGAACGCAGCAGTGCTCGTGTGGTGGCCATTCCCACACGGAGCATTTCGCAGGGCGTTGCCGCGGTCATCGCCTTCCTTGCGGATCGCTCGCCTGACAGGAATGTCGAGGCGATGACCGCGGCGAGTGAGCGTGTTGTCACTGTGGAGATCACAATGAGCTCGCGGGCAACGGTAGTGGATGGCAGAGAGATCGAGGCAGGCACGCCAATTGCTCTTGTTGATGGTCAGCTGACCGTGAGTGCAAGCACCGTAGAGCAGGCGGCGGTAGAAGCCCTTGTTCAGGCACGTCGAGACGAACACTCCGTGCTCACCGTCTTTGTGGGACAGGGTCGTGGAGAAGAGGATGTCGAGAACCTCAGGATGGCGATCGCGGCAAATGTCCCAGACCTGGAGATCGAGGTTGTTCAAGGAGAGCAACTGGTCTATTCCTACATTATTGGGATGGAGTAGGCGAGGATGAGCCGCCCTGTCCACGTGCTGACAGATTCGGCGTCAGATCTGGGCCCCGAAGACGCCGCAGTACTGGGGTGTACCGTCATTCCCGTGCCTGTCTACTTTGGCAGTGATGCCTACGAGGACCGTGTGACGATTACTCCTGAGGTGTTCTTCCGGAGGCTGCAGTCTGAGAAGATAGTTCCTAAGACCTCACAGCCCACGCCTACCGCTATCGCTACCGCCCTTCAACGTCTCGTCGATGCAGGCCACGATGTCCTCATGCTGTGCATGTCTGGCCGGATGAGCAGTACTGTCGGCAGTGCGCGGCAGATTGCGGAACGACTCAGCCGGGACCACATTGTCGTTGTGGACACGCTCCAGATCAGCTTCAGCGAGCAAGTCGTGGTTAGGGCAGTGGTCAACTATGTGCGCTCAGGAGCGAGCCTCGAAGAAGCAGTCCGGTACGCGGAGGAGGTGCGGCACCGAGCCCACATCCTCGGAGTGCTGCGGACACTCGAGTACCTCCAACGCAACGGGCGCATCGGTCGAGTCGCTGGAGTGGTGGGGGGCTTACTCTCGCTCAAGGTCGTTGTTGGGGTGGAAGACGGTGTGCTCTCGCCGGTGGATCGCGTGCGCACCTGGCCGCGTGCGCTCCAGAGTATCGAGGATCTGGTCGTAGGCAGCGCTCCCTTTGAGGGACCGATCATCATTGGGCATGCCGCCAATCGAGAAGATGCTGAAGCGCTGCTCACAAGACTCAAGGAGCGCCTCCCTGAACCGACCTTCGTTCTCCAGGAGATTGGGCCGGTCGTCGGGGCGCATTCAGGGCCAGGAGCAGTGGGCGTAGCGTTTCTTCAGGAAGCCCGGACAGATAGGGCGTAGACCGTTTGCACGGTACCGCGGGTACGTCTTCGCACGGGGTACGATGAGGCGATGAAGCGCGTGAGTCAATCTGGTCCGGGAGTCTCATCCGATCAGACAATGCTGGTGTCTCGATTGGAGATGCTGCTCCGCTCCGTTGCAGCTGGACAGCCGGTACCACAAGACTTTGTGCAGCGCCTCTACCGGTGGAAGCAACTTCTCGCTGAGGGAGCGCCAGCTATTGGGGCGCTCGCAGACAACATTGCTCATCTCTTGCTTGGGCTACCCACCGCGCGTGGCCAAGAGCGGCAGAGTTTAATCACGCGTGCGCTCCAGCAACTTCACGAGCTCGGCCGGCTCGTCACTGCCGGTGGAGTGCATCAACCGACCAGTTCTCGTTGTAATCCGCTGGGAAGCAGTGGCGCGAAAGGAACACAGGCGAGACCTCGCAGACGCCGAACAGGCGACCCTAGCGTTCCTCGGGCTGCGGATGCGCGTCCCATACAGCTTGTCGATCCCCTGCAGCGCTTAGGCTCCGTGCCATCACGCTACCTGAGCGCCTTAGAGCGGCTTGGTTTGCGTACCGTTGCTGACCTCTTGTGGCATGAGCCTCGGCGCTATGTGGACTATTCGCGGCTCGTTCCCATCTCCCAGCTTCGCGACGGTCAAGAGATCACTGTGCGCATCACTGTGCACCGTTGCACAGTGACCGGATATCCTAGAGGTCTCCAGCGCCGCGTGGAAGCGCTCTTCTCGGATCCAACTGGCTCGATCACCGCCATCTGGTTTGGTCAGGAGTGGCGGGCGAAGCAACGAGAGCTACAGCCGGGTAATGAACTGTACGTAAGTGGCAGGGTACGCCAGTTTGGTGCACGCCTCCAGTTTACACACCCTGACTTTGAAGAGGTAGGCGGCGAAGCTGGAATTCATACAGGGCGGCTTGTTCCTATCTATCCTCTGAGTGGTGACCTTCCGGGAGTGTGGCTGCGCACGCGCGTGAAGCGTGCGCTCGATCAAGCGGGTGATCAAGTAGACGAGAGTCTCCCGGAAGATGTCGTTGCCGGGGCGGGACTCTTGCCGCTGGCACGAGCCCTTCAACAGCTCCACTTTCCGGATTCGTCTGAGAATCTGGCTGCGGCACGGGCTCGTGTTGCCTTTGAACGTTTGCTGCCGCTTCAAGTCGGTCTCCTGCAGCAGCGGCGGGAGTGGCACCGCAAGCCGGCTGTCGCCTTGCCGCTGAGCTCGTCACGTCTGTTGACCTTTCTCGCGAAGCTCCCGTTCGCGCTCACTCCTGGTCAGCGGCACGCTCTGGACGACATCCTGCTAGACGTGACGCAACCACACCCGATGGGGCGCCTGCTCCAGGGAGATGTTGGCTCAGGCAAGACGGTTGTTGCGGCAATCACCGCGTTGGCAGCAGTGGGGCAGGGTTGCCAAGTCGCGATCATCGCACCTACCGAGGTGCTGGCTGAGCAGCACGCGCAGACGTTTGCCAAGCTCTTTGCTGCAATCGATGACCTCTTACGACCGATCACCATCACTGGCAGTCTCACAGCTAAGGCACGACGAGATGCCTGGAAGCTCGTGGGCAGTGGTCAAGCGAGTGTCGTCGTCGGTACGCAGTCGCTCCTCAACGAGGAGGGAAACTTTGCGCGTCTAGCGCTCGTAATAATCGATGAGCAACACCGCTTCGGCGTGTACCAACGCGATGCTCTCTGGCGCAAGGGTATACACCCCCATCTACTGGCAATGACGGCAACACCGATTCCACGGACACTCGCGCTTGTGCAGTTCAGTGATCTCGATCTCTCGCGCATCGACACTATGCCAGCAGGGCGTCGACCTATCCAGACGAAGTTCGTCCCGCCGGAGCGGCGCGATCATCTGTTCGCCTTCGTGCGACAGGAGGTCCTTCAAGGAAGGCAAGCCTACGTCATATGCCCGCTCATTGAGGAGAACGAAGCTCTCAATGTTCGCTCGGTCAAAGCAGAGTATGCGTGGCTGAAGGAGCATCCGCAATTGCGAGACCTCACGCTCGGATTGCTTCACGGTGGAATGAAGCCGCGTGAAAAAGATGAGGTCATGCGTAGTTTCCGCGATGGTGCCACGCAAGTGCTCGTCTCGACGACGGTCATTGAAGTAGGCGTTGATGTGCCGAACGCGACGGTGATGGTGATTGAGGGAGCTGAGCGCTTTGGTCTTGCGCAGCTCCATCAGCTACGAGGACGCGTAGGCCGGGGGAGCGAGCAATCGTACTGTGCCTTGGTCCCATCCGACGAAGCAGACGAAGAAGATGCTGAACGATTGCGTCTCATCGCACGTGAGCATGATGGTCTCAAGCTGGCTGAGGCGGACCTAGCGCGGAGAGGTGCGGGAGCATTCTTCGGTGGCGCGCAGAGCGGTCACGAGCGACTCCTCCGCTGGCTACCGTACATCCGCCCAGAAGTGCTGCGAGAGGCTGCAGAGCGGATCGTCGATGCTGACCCCTTGTTAGTGCGACCGGAGCACGCCCACCTACGCTCGCTGGTAGCAGCGCTGTTCCGACAGCAAACAGGCGAGGCTGCACCTATTGCAGATGCGGCTGAAGGAACCGCAAGCCTCGCTCACGTTTGAGATTGGCCTCGCTCCAGTTCGGCGAGAAGACTGTCGAGGTCGAGGAGACGAGTTTCCATGGCGAGCTCACCATTCCGGCGCGGCCATTCCGCACGTGGACGGTCTCGATAGAGCTCGATCCCGTTTCCATCAGGATCGTGTAGGTAGAGAGCTTCGCTGACTCCGTGATCGGATGCTCCGTCCAGAGGGATGTTATGGCGCATGAGGCGCTGTAACGCGCGAGCAAGCTCAGGACGGTTGGGATAGCGAATCGCAACGTGGTAGAGGCCAGTGCTCCCTGGGGGAGGTGGTGAGCCATTCTGACTCTCCCACGTATTGAGGCCGATATGGTGGTGATAGCCCCCTGCCGACAGGAACGCTGCCTGGCGGCCGTAGTATTGCTGGACTTCGAAACCAAGCACATCTCGATACCACTGCACCGCTCGCTCGAGATCACTGACTTTCAGATGGACGTGTCCGATGTCCACCTGTGGATGAATAGGCGCTTCTGCTTCCACACTCTCTTCTTTCTCTACGCTGATTGGCTGGAGCAGCTCAGACTGTAGCCAATCCACTGCCTGTTGGATCTCTTCTTCGCTGATCTGATGAGCCATCTGGTACTCGTGATAGCTCACCTGCAGACCCTGTTGCACCAGATAGTCCCGCGCCTGGCGGCCGAGAGCGACTGGCAACACTTGATCACGCGTGCCGTGCCCCCAGAAGACCCGCTTGCCCTCAACTGCTGCGGATAGTTGCGGTAGCCCCTTCCCAAGGGGAAGGTAGCCGCTCAACAAGACGGCTGACTCGATGAGATCTGGAGCGGCGAACAACAAAGACCCTGCCATCGTTGCGCCCTGACTGAAGCCCAGAAGATGCAGCCGCCCATGAAGCACTGGAAATGCAGTAAGTGCCTCGTGAAGGGCCTGCTCGAGTATCTTGAGGCTTACTGAGTACGTCTCCGCGTCGAGGGTTCCTGGATCTTTGAGGTCGTACCAATGGTAACCGCCGGAGTGCTCGAGAGGCGCACGCAGGCTGAGCACACGCCACCGAGGATCGAGAGCCTCGGCGATCGGGAGAAGGTCGAGTTCGTCCGCCCCTCTGCCGTGAAGCAGCACGAGCGTCGGTGCCGACCCCTTGAGCGCGCTGTCTCTAAGCGCGAAATGCAATGAAAGAGCAATCACATCATCTCCCTGCCGTAGCTGAGCGCCTTACTTGAACCTGATTATATTCTCACCAATTGTGAGCGCTGTTACTACCTTTTGGCGCTCCTGTAGGGACTGAATGGGAATGGGATCAGTAAGCGGGGCGTGTGCTGAAGTGATCTGGCACTCTCGGTGTGGAAGGAGCCGGGAGTGCCAGATCAGGATCTATACTCCGCCTTTAAATGGTGATTGCCTCACGCCAGCGTGTGCTCAGCACCTGCAAGGAATTGCTACCGGCAATGCGACTGATCAGCTCCGGCGAGATGCTACTTGAGTGCAGTCGCTGCAGGTCGCGCTGCTGCGGAACCAAGGGGTAGTCGGTACCCCAGAGGACCTTGGCAGGAGCGAGCAGACGCTCGGCCACTCTGAAGACCTGCGGCGAGTAGAGGAGGGAACCAGCGGCCGTGTCGTACCACACTCGTGACAGCGCCTCCCGCACCTCGGGCATGAGCTCGAAGAATGGCAACCCACCACCCCAGTGAGCTGCGACGAAGCGGTTCTCTGAGAACACTTCAGCCAGCGCAAGCAGACTCTCTGGGCGGACGTTGCTCTTTCCAGGGTAAGAATGCCCCATCGGCTCACTCACGTGTGTCAGTACAACGAGGTCCAGAGCACGTGCTGCTTCAAGCAATGGAGTGACTCGCCCGTGCTGGTCGAGCGTAAAACCCTGCCCTTCGGGCATCCATTCGCCGATTCCAGCGAACTCTTCTAGATTCACTGGAAGATGATTCGGGGTGGCATAGGCGAAGGGTACGAGCTTGCCAGGAAAACGATGGTAGGCATCTAGCAAGTAGGCATTGTGAAGTGCTCCGACGCCTGGATCACTCCACCCGAACGCTAGGGCAAAAGATGTTTGAATACCCGCCCGTGCCATCGAGGCAACCAGCTCGTCTGCAGTTGCGAGCTTCGCTCTTGGTGACGCATACAACTGTCCGAACCAGCGGTCACGCTCGCACCACGCCGTCCGCTGGGCAACGATCTCAGGTGGAAAGATGTGAGTGTGTGCATCGATGATCACGCCAGTACTCAGGGGTTGGGCAAAGTGGCGACCGCGAGTACGGCGTCAGATAGCAGGTACACAGTCTGCGCCTGTGGATCTAAGGCAGCATCCACGAGGGTGCTCAGCCCGGCGTTGGTGTTATCTGGCAGGAAGTACTGACGATCGTATTGTCCCGAGGCGGTGAAGTGAACGATGCGATCGCCAGCAGGGTCTACTACAAACACCCCGGCTGATTCCGATGGGACGATGAGCCGGGACACATTCGGTAATGATCCTACCAGCCCGGTCTCTGGGAAAGGAACTCTAACGCCCTTGGTGTACTTCAAGATTTTCCCATCACTCTGCAGGATGTAGAGCGATCCGTCGAAAGCAATATCGGAGCTGTGGTGCAAGTCAGGAGGCGTGAAAGGTGTTGGTGATGGTATCGGAGCGGCTGTGGGCGTCGGTCGCGGCGGCGGTGTCGCCGTTGGCTGTGGTGTGGGCACTTGGGCGGCCAGCGATCCAAAAAAGTCCACCGGCGGACCATAGCCGCTACCCTGCGGCGGATAGACCCACACTCGACTCAGCCGAGTATCGAGCACATACAGATTGCCGTGGCTCACAGTAATGGCCTGCACATTTCCCCAGGCGTCGGAGCCGGGAACGAGCACTTGCTGGACCTGATTCGTGGCTGAACTGTAGCGCCACACCACATTGTGGTTGTCGACGGCAAGCACGTTTGAGCCCTCTGCGGCAATTGCCACGATCGACTGAACGATAGTCTGTCCCACTTGTTGGCCCGCTGCAATTCGAGGCACCGCAATTCGCTTGCTTGTTGAAACTTCAATGACACGCTGGCCGCCAGTATCAAGAATGTACGGCACTCCTCCCGCGACGACCACCTGATTGAAATGCACCTTTGTACTCGTCGTGGGAGCGCTGAGGTTGAGGAGTGGCTTGAGGTTCTGCAATGTTGCACCGCGGCCGATATGGTCGCGGGCCTTTTGTAGTGTGGTGAGGATATTCTGGGCGGCCCCGGGGGGCAGGTGTGATTCGCTGCGGCGCACGACAGTCGCTGCGTTTGCAAGGTCGGTGAGCGCTGCTGCGGGATCTTTCTCCGTGTTTGCCTTCTGAACGAGCTGGTTCACCTGCGCGACCGTCTGGGCAAGGGCGGTCTGTTGCTGGTGTGCTTGAAATGCCTGAATGCCCTTGAGCATAAGGACCGCAAGAAGGGCTACCGCAACGACCGCGGCAACAGCCAAGCCAATCAACAGCACGGTGCCGTCATCTCGCCGGCGAGAGCGAGATGCGCGCGTGCTCGCGCGTGCAGAGCGCGCCCGTGGCCCGCGCTGAAACACGCTGCCAAGGCGTATGCTCGCTTTCGCCAGTACCTGAGACAGAAGCTTGTCTGGACGCTCGTTCGCCGCTGCGCCCAACCGCCCGTCAGTCTCAATACGGATGAGTAGCGCATAGGCGGCGACATCGGGATATGGGAAGGAGCTGCGTAGGATACGTCGAGCTGCTTCGAGATCGCTTGATCGGGTCACTCCCGTAATGTGTGCCGTATCCAGAGATTGTGCCAGGGCATACGAGCATACGGCGATGACGTTGCCTTGCTCCAAGCGTGCGGTTCGCAGTTCAGGCTCGATCGACTCACTGATCCCGAACTCGAGGTGGCGCGTAGCGAACTTTTCCTGACTCTCCGGCAGTGGCGGGTCTGGGATGTAGGCGATGTCGTCGAAGGCCCCGACATATACCTGCACGGGAAGCAGATGAGCACACATCATCTCCCCGTTGCGTATGGCAATGATGGTAATAGCGAGGGGCAAGCGCTCGCTGATTGGAGGCAGTCGGGGATCGAGGCGCGTCTGGCCATGGGCCCGCTCGATGGCGGAGAAGAGAGCAGTGCTGAGGTCCGGGTTGGGTTGCTGGTAGAACTCCTTGCGGATCCATTCGGCTGCGACACGACACATCTGACGCTCAGCAGGGCTATCGCCAGCTGTTTCTGTCACGATGTAGAGAGAGCCGAACTGGCGGACTTGTGTGCCAGACGTGGGCTCTGCCACGAAGATGTTGCTTTCGGCTCGACTCTTGCTTGACTCAGGGGAAATAGAAAGCACTCGTGAACGAGAGTATAGTCCGCTCATGGCTTCGGGCTCAGGTCTCGCGCACGGTTGCTGGCTCGGGAGGAAGACTCAGCTGCTCCCGGAATGCTGACAGCGAGTGGACATCCCAGTCCGAAAACAACTTTGGGAGCATGTCGTAGGGAGTCCAGTCGTGCTGTTGACCGTACTTTCCGTGGTAGACACGTAGGGTAGGGCCAACTTCCTCAAACTTGATCTGGCAGATGCGTAAACCGACGGGCAGGAGAATGGTGCTGCGTGAGTGATTCGAGATCTCCATGGTCCAGCGAGAGATATATCCCACGTCGCCAACCCCCGCACACTTGCAGACAGAGAGGCTGGCGCGACCGACGCTGCTCCGGGCGTGCATGCTCGTAGTAATTCCGTTACGAGCACCGACCACTTCCCACGTGTGGGCGAGAATGGTGGTTCCTGGACGAACAGGGATGCGACCCTCCACGGCCCGGCGCGGCTCGCCCCAAAATGCTCGAGACTGTGCCTCATCCGTAAAGTCGATGACCTCGACGTTTGCGTCAGGCTGGAAATACCATTCGCCAAGGCGGCAGTCGTAGGAGTTCGTGCCGAGCTGCCGCTCGTCAAAAGGAGAGATGACGATATTGTCCCGGGCGATCTCCTCCTCTATGCGGCGATCGGACAGCAGCATGATTGGGTACTCCTCTGGGCCCGGCGCACACCGGGAACTCGTTCCTCCCTCACTGGCCTCAGACCGGCCTCGGGCGCCTCATCCCCTTCTAGGCGGTACAGTATAACCAGGCTGGTGAGCGGCCTAGTGGCGGGGCTGCTGCCAGGCTTGAGGAAGATAGTATCTTTCTTGCATCCTCTGAGGGGTCTTACCAGGCTCACAGTGTGAATAATCACCTTGCTTCTCTGCCCGACAACCGGAATGTCGCACACCTCCCTCCTCCGGCCCTCGTCGAGGGAGTCGTCGTACGCTGCGTTTATACCGATGCTGCCCAGCCTTTCTCCATCATACGGCTGGCGGTCAACGACCTTGACCAAGCTCCAGTCACCGTCGTCGGAACGTTTCCCGAGGTCCGGGAGGGCGAATACCTGCGGTGCACGGGAGCTTGGGTTGCCCATCCCCGATTCGGTAGACAGTTTAGAGCGCACGTAGTGGCCCTGGTACTTCCGGTCGAATCTGGCGCACTTGCGCGATTTCTCGCGTCCCCCCTTGTCCGGGGCGTCGGGAAGGTGACGGCACGCCGGCTCGTCACCTTCTTCGGGACGGAAACCCTGGCGGCGCTGGATGGCGGTGTCGAGCGCATCGTCACCGTACCTGGCATTGGACGTGTTCGGGCCGGGCGAATTGCTGCCAGTTGGCAGCGCGAACGCGCCACAAGAGATGTCGTGCTAGCGCTCTTCCAACTCGGGCTCTCGTACAGACGTGCGGAGCAGGTGCTCCGCGTGTATGGAGAGAGTGCCGCGCTGTATCTCCGCCACGATCCCTACCGATTGGCTCAGGACATCCGGGGCATCGGCTTTCGCACTGCGGATCGCCTCGCAGAAGGACTTGGCATTCCGCTGCTTGCTCCGAGCCGCTTGCAGGCAGCACTGCTTCACTGCCTTCAGCAGCATACGGCACAGGGCTCTGCCTGGATGGAAGGGCAAGAGTTGCTTCGTGAGGCTCAGGCAGCCCTACGCGTTGACTCCTCTGCTACATCAGCTCTCGAGCAGTCCCTGGCCGCCCTCATGGATCGTGCTCAGCTCGCCGTCAGGTCCATTGCGGGAAGCATTCACTACGCACTCTTACCAGTAAGCCTCGCTGAGTATGCCCTAGCGCGCGAGCTCTACCGTCTTATGTCTACTCCAGAGGATCGAGTACGACGACGCACCGGCGTTAGTACGCTGGAGTCCCTGACCGTGGCCGGTGACCTTGGCTGGAAGCCTACGGTGGAACAATCTGCTGCAGTCCGCCAGGCGCTGACCCACCGAGTGAGCGTCGTTACCGGTGGACCGGGCACTGGGAAGACGACGATTCTTCGCTCGTTGGTTGCATCTTGTGCTGCGCTTGGCGTGAGGGTCGTGCTCGCTGCACCGACTGGGAGAGCAGCGCGCCACCTCGAGTTGGTTGCTAGGTCTCCGGCATGGACGCTCCACCGTTTGCTCCAATTACGCGGCACGCGAAGCGCCACTGAGGTGATCGATGATGCCCTACCTCTCCCGCTCTCTAGTGAGGAGTGGAACGGAGATCGAGGGAAGCGACACCAAGCTCTTCCTGCCGACCTCATCGTTATCGACGAGGCATCGATGCTTGATCTGTTCCTCGCGCGGGCGCTTTTAAGCCGGGTTGCCGCCGGTACGCACGTCGTGTTCGTGGGAGATGTCGACCAGCTGCCGAGTGTGGGACCTGGCCAGGTGCTGGCAGATATCATCGCGAGTGAGTGCTGCCCTGTTGTCCGGCTGACGCAGGTGTTCCGTCAGGCCGAGGGATCAGGTATCGCCCTCAATGCGCAGCGCCTCGCGCACGGTGATCTCCCACTCTGGCAACCGGCATTGGCAAGTGGAGACTTCTTCCTTGCGGTGACAGATGATGCGACAGCGGCGCGTCGTGTCATTGTGGCGCTCGTGACGGAGCGGCTGCCACGCAAGCTTGGATGTTCAAGTGCATCGATCCAGGTTCTAGCTCCGATGTACAGAGGCGTCTGCGGGATTGACGCGCTCAACTCCGCGTTGCAGGACGCACTGAACTCACCACGTCCGGAGGAAGACGAGATTGAGTGTGGGGCCTTCCGCCTACGTGTGGGGGATCGTGTCGTGCACACTCACAATAACTACGCTCTCAGCGTCTTCAATGGTGATCTCGGTACCGTGATCGCTCTCGATGCTGAGCACTTGCAGGTGATCATACGGCTCGATGATGAGAGGGAGGTCACGTTCTCCCGGTCTGATCTCAGCCATCTTGCCCTTGCCTATGCCTTGTCTGTGCATCGTGCTCAGGGCAGCG
>JAMCTA010000039.1 GCA_023381895.1 Chloroflexota bacterium | reverse complement strand
AACCGCATCACAGCTGTGGTATAGGTGAGCAGCGTCAAGCGTGGCAAGTTTGACGCGCGATGCACGAGCCAGCGTGCGAACGCGATTGGCTGTTCCTCATCAAGGTAGGCGAGCGGTAGCAGCGGCTCTGTGCCGTCAGCCACGTCCTCCATTTCACCTCCAAGAAAGTGGACGAAGCGGCGGATTGCTGCTCGGTACGTGGTCAGAGTCGCGGGAGACTTGCCAACAGCCAGATCGGAGAGAAAGGCCTGCATCGCCAGCTGGACAGTCTCCGGACACCGCCGCGTTCCCGAGTATTCGACAGGCAGAGGATCAGGCCTGGCGAGCTCACCGTGGTCTGAGAATGGTGCCTGATCGACGCGCTTCACTGGTGCCTCCCCGTATCATCAAGAGGTCCCCAGCCACCTCCACCGGGTGTCTTGATCGCTAGCACGTCGCCCGGCTGCACGTCTACTGTCACCTTCCCCGGGAGCTCCTTGAAGGATCCGTCGCGGTGCTCGAGCCGGTGGCGACCGCAGAGTCCTGGCTCGCCACCGGCGAGGCCGTAAGGTGCGTGGCGCCGTCGCTCGCTTAGCACGGTGACTGCTGCCGGAGCAAGAAACTCCAGTGTGCGTACCACACCATCGCCACCATGCCACCGGCCCGCCCCCCCGGAGCCCCAGCGCAGGCCGTAGTGATGGCAGCGGAGTGGATATGCTGCTTCGAGCGCCTCGATGGGGGTGTTCAGCGTGTTCGTCATGTGAGAGTGCTTACCACTCAATCCTGTGAGCTGCTGGAGCGCTCCGCCTCCGCCGGCGATTGTTTCGTAGTACGTAAATGGCTCGCCCGAGTGCGGATCAGTTCCACCGACGAGCGTGTTGTTCATGGTACCCTGGCTGGCCGCAGGGACTTGTCCTGGCACCGCTTGAGCAAGTGCGCCAAACACGGCATCGACGATCCGCTGCGAGGTCTCGACATTGCCCGCGGCTACAGCGCGCGGCCGGCAGGCATTCACGATGCTCCTGTGAGGCATCACGATGTGAAGCGGCTCGAACATGCCCTCATTTGTCGGTGCGTCTGGGGGCATGAGGCAGCGCACGCAGTAGAGGCAAGCGGACTGGCAGATCGCAGCGACGGCATTGAGGGAGCCACCGCATTCCGATGCACTACCGGCGAAATCAATCGTCAGCTCGTCTGCGACGACAGTGATCGTGACCGTGATTGGTAGGTCGTACTGACCTTGACCGTCATCATCGAGATAGTCGGTGAAGCGATAGGTACCATCAGGAATGGCGCGGATCGTCGCGCGGGCCAGCCGTGCACCGTACTCCAACAGTGCGGTGGCGTGCGCGTTGACTGTTGGAAGCCCATAGCAATGGATGAGCGACTGTAGTCTCCGCCCGCCAGTCTCGCCCGCTGCGAGCTGGGCGGCGAGGTCGCCTTCGCGCTCACCGGGTGTGCGCGTATTGGCAAGCAGTACACGCCATAGCGCTTCATTGCGTCGCCCAGCCGCGAAGAGCTTCACCGGTGGCAGGATCAATCCTTCAGCGTAGATCTCGCGTGACAGCGGCAGCGATCCGGGTGTCATGCCACCCACATCGGCGTGATGAGCGCGGCTGGCAACGTAGCCGCAAGGGCTGCCCATTCCTCCGGCAAACACCGGGGTCACCACTGTCCAGTCGGGCAGGTGTGTGCCTCCGGCAAATGGATCGTTGAGCAGGATCACGTCACCGGGAGCAAACGGGGCCAGGGTGAGTGCAGATTGGACCGATGCCGGCATTGCACCCAGATGCACGGGGATGTGAGCAGCCTGAGCGATGAGCCTCCCTTGGACATCAAAGACCGCGCATGAGTAGTCACGCCGCTCTTTGATATTGGGCGAGAAGGCGCTGCGGCCGAGCGCTGCCCCCATTTCCTCGGCGATCGAGCTAAAGAGGTGGCGAAACACCTCGAGGCTAATCGGAGTGACAGCGCTCTGATCCACGTGCAGGACACCCCCTCCCGCCCACTGGCTGACGTCCCATAGTAACGTCCGCGGTTGTTTGGCATTACCGGGGTGACCATTCCACGCGTCGTACCACCTTCCAATGCTCTACGGTGTAGTGTGTGGTACTATTTCGGTGTAGAACGAAATAATAGGTGATCACGATGACCGGAGTTTTCAGCGCCCTGGCTGATCCCACTCGCCGGGCTATCCTCCAGCTATTACGCAGCGGCGACCTCACCGCTGGAGAGATCGCTGAACGGTTTACGCTGGCGAGCTCTACGCTCTCGGGACACTTGAAATGCCTGCGCGAGGCTGGCTTGGTCGTTACCGAGCGCCGCGGCACGAGCATCGTCTATAGCCTCAACGAGGGGTTGCACGAGGAGCTGCTTGCTGCTGTCTTCACACTCCTCCAGATCGGTGGAGGCACCGGCCAGCAGTTGCAAAAGGAGGACAACTGATGAAGCTGCGCTGACCTGACGCGACAGCGGCGCCCGAGCCGCCCCTTCCCACGTTGCAAAAGGAGGACAACTGATGAAGCTGCGCTGGCGGCGCGATTGGCTTTCTATTGCCGCCTTGGTCTACATAGCCGCTCTAGCCGCTTGGTCCTGGCGGACGATTACGGGACCCATTCCGGTGTACTGGAACATCAATGGTCAGGTTGACCGCTACGGCAGTCGCTTTGAAGGGATCCTTGCTCTTCCGCTAGCCGCCGTGAGCGTTCTGCTGCTGTTCCAAATTCTCCCGCTCCTCGATCCTGGGCGTGCAAACTACCGGCAGTTCGCGGGCGCCTATGCGACACTCCGCACAGGAGTGCTCGTGCTGCTCGCGACCCTCTACACGATCGAGATCGCCGCGGCACACGAGGCAGTTGTCGATGTGGGGCGCTTGAGCGCGGCTCTGTTTGGGCTCCTGTTCATTGTCATCGGCGTAATACTGCCCAAAGTCCGGCCGAACTGGTTTGTGGGAATACGCACTCCTTGGACTCTTTCGAGCAAGCGTTCCTGGCAGCAGACTCACCGACTCGGCGGCCGCCTCTTCGCCGGCCTCGGTGCACTGCTCCTGCTGTTGGCGCTGCTGAGCGCGTCCGGTGCGGTGACCTTTGCGGTGCTCCTAGGCGGATCGGCCATTCTGGTGACTGTGCTGCTGATCTATTCATTCGTCGAATGGAGAGGCGATCCAGACAAGAGTCCACCGGCAGGCACCCTGCCCGCCTGATAGACAGCTTCGTCCGCTGTCGAGGAAGAAGTTCTGGAACCGTCACGGTCGGAGATTGGTGACGCTGCTCACCGGTTGGTGCTCTCCGCTGCTGCCCGTCGTGCTTGGCTTCAGTATTGCTGATCGCGGCCGGAGCAGTTACTATCCTGCGGCGAAATGGCGTGGAGGAGGTGTCGTGAGGGTCGACCAATTGCACACGGGCAGCCAGCCCGCACGTGGATTATTGCTCCTCCTACGAGCAGACGTTGCGAGATTGGTTGACCGCACCACTAGCCAGATACGCCGCGTTGGACTCGGTGCCGCCGATCGACGGCGCATGGAGATCACGCTGGAGAGCCTGCAGACGGCCCTCGCGACCGTGGAGGAGCAGCTCGGAAGTGCGTCAGGAGAGGATGAGTGATGGCAGCTGCGACGAAGAGGCGCGTGCTGATAACTGGAGCAGGTGGACGGATCGGTAGTCATCTCGCAGACACTCTAAAGGAGCACTACGATCTGCGGTTGCTCTATCTCGATCCACCCCCAGCGAATCCTCCAGTGGCTGATGTTGTCCAGCTCGATATTCGAGAGACGGATCGTCTCACCGAAGCGCTGCAAGACATTGACGGCGTCGTACACCTTGCAGGTGATCCCAACACGCGTGCCGAGTGGGAGAGCGTGCTGCAACACAACATCGCCGGCACCCACAGCCTCTATGAGGCGGCCCGGCGGGCGGGTGTCCGGAAGGTCGTCTTCGCTTCGACGAACCACGTGATGGGGATGTACGACCGCGATCACGACTGGCCCGTCTATGCCAAACAGCCGGTTCGCGCCGACTCTCTCTACGGCGTCTCAAAAGCCTTTGGAGAAGTGCTCGCGCGCTTTTATTCTGATCGCTATGGGCTCGCCTCCATCTGCCTGCGGATTGGCTGGTTCCTGCAGGAACCACGAAATGAGGTGGGGCTCTGGATGTGGCTGAGTCCCCGCGATGCGACGCAGATCGTGTGCTGTGCGCTGGAATCGCCGCTGCCCTTCGGTATCTTCTACGCCATCTCAAAGAACACGCGCCGCCACTGGGACATCACTGACGCCATAGAGCTTCTCGGCTACCGGCCGGAAGATGACTCTGAGCCCTACGCAGCCGGGATCCTCGGGGTGTAAGCGTGAGCCACCGGTTAGATGCCGGTCGCGACGGGCCCGACAGTCAATCAATAACCCTCGGTCGAGTGTCTGGCTGCCTGTGTGCCCTTCCTCCACTAGAAGTGGGGCCAAAAACCTAGTACCGTTGGGTGCTGGCCCAAGGTTTTGGGCCGAGATTTTGAACGACGAATAGTCGGCAGGTCCGCGAGCATCACACGGGCCTGGTCGAGCAGACGGTCGGTATCGCTAGTTGATCGTCCGTCCCCAGGACCATCGCAGTATCCTTCCTCACCGGCGACCAGGTTCGCTGGTCCGCGATGTCAAGCCAGCGGCGAGCCGCTGGGCAAGGGACGCGAGGGACTCGACGACCACGAGACCGGGCTGGCGGTGTGGTTGCACGGCGAGATCCTCACACGTGCTTGTCACTCATACTCTCCAGAAGCGAGCAGGGCCGGAGAGACGATCAGTGCAAACCGGTCAGCTCGCCAGGCCGCCATGATCTGAGCAGGGATCCCCGCGGTAATGAGGTAGCGGCTGACGACGATGTTGGTATCGAGGATGACCCGCATCCTAGCTATGGGTGGCAGATTTGACACGGACAGCCGCGATGGCCTCCTGGACGAGTTGCTCCGCTTCCCCCTCCGGGCAGATGGACACGCTGGCCAATGGCCTCCATCCGGTCGAAAAAGGCTTCCCTGCTTCGTTCCCACTGTTCGTAGATCTGGATGGGGACGGCGGCGGCGATAGGTTCCCCGTGGCGCTCTACGACGTAGCAATCACCCTTGGCGACCACCTCGTTGAGGACCCTGCCGAATTGTCGTCGGGCATCAAACGCCCCGATGGTCCGTTCCATGATGTCGTCAACCTTCATACTTCGCACTGGGATGCCCCCTCAGCGAGAGGTCCCACCGCTTCCGGGCGGTCTGAGCGCGCCTCAGGAGGATTGGTGCCGGATTAGTTTCCCCTCCGCCCGGCTGATCCACTTGCTGCTGCGTTGATGTAGGCTTCGATGGCGCTGATCTGCCGGTCACTCAGTACCGCAGTGCTGTAGGCTGGCATGCTGCGGCGGCCCTGGCGGATCGCTCGGGTCGTTTCCGCTCCACCTTTGCGGAGGGTCAGCTCTCCACTGCTGGCTCCCGGCGTTCCGTGGCAGATCTGACAGCCATCGGCGACATAGAGCCCCTGGCCTTCTTGCACCGGTGACAGCGTGTTCGGACTGCTCTGGCCGGTACCTTGCAGCGTGCGCAGGTAGGCGACGATGCTCCAGATCTGCTGGCTGTCGTACTGACCGGCAAACGAAGGCATACCAGTAAAGCTCAGCCCATTCTTGATGATCCAGTAGAGCTGGGCGTCGCTCTTCTGGCGCGCGTCGTGGCTAGTCAGGTTAGTGGCCGGTGGGTAGAGCGCTTGCGTATACATGCCATCGCCGCGCCCTGTCCCTCCGTGACACACAGAACAAGACCCAGTATAGGCGAGCGCACCTGCCCGAATGGCTTTCTGGTCGCCTGCTACGGGATTCGTGGCAGTGCCGGACTCTAGTCGAGAGGTATGCCCACTACCCCCCCGCCCATAGGCGAGCTCGAAGGGCCAGTTGGAGCGATGCGTCAGGAGAAGCGGTCCGCCGATTGCAAGGCCACCAACACCGAGGATTCCTATCCCTGCAGCGATACCAAGCACCAAAGCTTGCCAGTTGCGTAGCTTCTGCCACCTAGCGGTCAAACGTACCCCAACTGTAGGGCGCTTCGGGGGCGCTGCTTCCGCCACGCTCTGACTAGTCCTTTCGCTCACATCACAGAGGCCCACCTATGTGGCTCGCAGGCTACCGATGAAATCTTGGAGTTTGCTGAGAACCGTCTCTGGACCCACTGCTCCCAGCCACTTCTAAGCTTCAATCGGTACGCTGCGATCACGAGGATATTGAGAAAGGAAAAAACAGCAGTGAGCGTCAGCGCTCTCGCTGATCAGGACGCATTGACGCGCCTGTGCTTGCTCCTTTCCGAGCTCAAGGTCCGCGAGTCACTCCTTGAATACCGTCAGCGTGGTGGTTACAGCCGCACGGCCTGGGGCTTGTCATCAGACGAGATACGCGGTGCAGTCCACGCGAGTGGCCTCAGTGGCCGCGGCGGGTCACACTTCCCCACCGGACGCAAGCTCGATGCCGTTGCCGGTCAGTCCTCTCCGAAAGTCGTGCTCGTGAATGGCGCCGAGACCGAGCCAGGAAGTCAGAAAGATCGCTGGTTGCTGACTCTCCGTCCGCATCTCGTGTTGGAAGGCGCGCAGCTCGCCGCCCGGGCTGTTGGCGCGGCAGTGGTGGTCCTGTATCTTCCCGAGCAGGACCGGCGAGTCCAGGAGTCGGTGAGCAGCGCTCTCACAGAACTGCGGCAGGAACGGCTAAGCGCGGTGAGCTGGCGCATCGTCGCTGCCCCCCGGCGCTACGTGGCTGGCGAAGAGAGTGCGGCGATCCAGCGTGCTAACGGCAAGAGCGCGAAGCCCACGCTCAAGCCGCCCTACCCTGCCGATCGTGGCGTGGGCGGGCGACCAACGCTCGTGCACAACGCCGAGACGCTAGCCAACCTCCCGCGCATCCTTACCGCCGGGCCTGAGGCGTTCCAGGCGCTTGGCACACCTGGCCATCCCGGTACGATGCTCGTCACCGTGTCAGGACAGGTGCGCAAGCCAGGGCCACTCGAGGTGCCCGCTGGCGCCCAGCTCACCGATGTGCTCGCCCTTGCTGGCGCTCCCCAGCCTACTGCGATCCAAGCAGTGCTTCCAGGAGGTATCTTTGCAGGCTGGCTAGCGGGCGCTGTCTTGCAGCAGGGGGTGCGTCTCGAGCGTGACAGCCTGCGTGCCTTCGGGGTTAGTGCCGGCGCAGGCGCGATCACCGTCGTCTCCGATGAGGTATGCGGTCTCTGCCAGGCAGTGGCTGTGCTGCAGTACTTCGCAAAGGAATCCGTCCAGCAGTGTGGGCCGTGCACGTACGGCACACGGGCGATGGCCACTCTCTTGCTACGTGTTGCTCGTGGTGAAGGTGGCGCGGAGGACCTGAGCCGCATCGAACACTATGCGACGGCGATGCTACCGAGACGCGGAGCGTGCGGGCATCTGGATGGAGCCGCCGCCGCTGCTCGAACCACCCTGCGGGTGTTCGACCGTGACATTACCCGGCACATGCGGCGTGGGAGCTGTGGCCGGCCCTGGCACGTCGTGGTTCCAGAACTGGAAGAAATCGATGTCCACTGAGAGAGACGCCCAACGCGAGCAAGGCGCAATGACGCTCCGCATCAATCCCATCCTGTGTACAGCGTTCGGCTTCTGCGCCGAGTACGTACCAGAGCTATTCACTCTGGATGATTGGGGCTATGGGTGGGTGCGCCAGAGCACGGTGCCACCTGAACAGATAGAGCTAGCACGCCAGGCAGTAACACTCTGCCCCAAGCGGGCAGTGCTGCTGCAACGGAGCGCTGCTCCTCAACCTTCAGCGGCGAATTCTTTCAAGAAGTAGGAGAAGCATCCAACCAATGGCAGCATCAGCACCTCGTTTCGCTCCAAATTTTCCAGACACAGTCCTGCCAGGAGAGCGGCAACGGCAAGCACTGCGCGAGCAGGTGGCAACGGGCAAGCTCGTACTTCTGATGGTGAGCGTGCTTGGAACTATCGGCTTTACTGTGCTTGCTGCTCGCCATACCGAGCAGGTCATGACAACTCCGCCCCCAAGCTCGCCAGCTGCTGCCGGACAAGATGTGCCCAGCCAGTCGCTCTTCCAATCAGCAGCGAGCAACGATGGTGGCGGTTTCTTGGCTCCAGCAACGGCATCCATGGGACGCAGCAGCTTTCGTTCATCGATGTCCTAGGAGATCATCGTGGGAGTGATCGCTCAGCACCCGCACCCGGTCGTGGCAACGTTCGTCTGCTTTGCGAGCCCTATCGTCCTTGGCGCCACTGATCCAAGAGCGCTGGCGCCAGCTCTGGCTCACGTGCAGGAGCGCTTCGCTGTCGTCGATGCGACGCTCTCGCGCTTTCGTGCTGACAGCGAGCTGCGTGTGCTCGAGGAACGAGGAACCGGTGAACAGCACGTCAGCCCCTTGTTCTTTCACGTCTTGCAGCTGGCGCTTTGGTATGCCGCTGCCACCGATGGCTGGTTCGACCCGACGGTTCGCAATGCGGTGGAAGCTGCCGGCTACGATCGCGATATCGCCACGATCGAAGCGCACGGGCCAGGGCCAGCGCGACCGGACGTCTGCCACGCTGACTGGCGCCAGATCTGCCTGGATCGGGAACGCGGGACTGTGTGTGTGCCTGAGGGAACACGTCTCGACTTTGGTGGGATCGGCAAGGGCTTCGCCGTTGACTATGCGCTCCGCGATACTCCTCTTGGTGAAGGTGGTGTGCTACTGAGCGCGGGCGGCGATCTCGCGGTCAAAGGGCCAGCGCCTGCGGCGGGGTGGACCTGCGACATCGCCGTGGATACGCAAGCACCGGTAGAAGCCAGTGTGGCCCTCTTCCGTGGGGCACTGGCTACCTCAGGGTTAGGTAGACGCCAGTGGCGGCGCGGCGGTGAGTCGTTCCATCACCTCATCGATCCACACACTGGCAAGCCGGCTCAGACGCCCTGGCGCTATGTCACCGTAGCCGCACACACCTGTGTGGCAGCCGAGGTCGCCGCCAAAGTCGCCTTCCTGCGCGGAAGTACCGGACCGGCGTGGATCAGTGCATTTGGATTAGCAGCGCGCTTCGCACCGCGTGACAGCAGCGCCCTGGTGACCGGCCCCTGGCCGGGAGAGAGGATGGTGACGTGATGGGCGCCTCATCGCCAAGCCTCGTGTGGTTCATCGGTCGTGGTAGCGGCATCATTGCATTCGTGCTCCTGACACTGGCCGTCCTTCTCGGCATCACTGTGAGCCAACATTGGGCGAGTCAGCGCTGGCCACGCATTCTCATCGATAACCTCCATCGCTGGACTGTGCTCGTGTTCTACGTCTTTTTGGCGGTCCACACCGTCACGATGTTCCTCGACCCATTCGCGCACTTCACGTTGCGTGATGTCACCGTACCTTTCGGCAGCGCCTATCGCACAGTCTGGCTCGGGCTTGGCGTACTCGCGGGCGAGGTGACGGTGGCGATAGGCGCAAGTGCACTCATCCGGAATGTGATCGGCTACCGTCTGTGGCACTGGCTGCACCTGGGCTTGTACCCCGTCTTCGTGCTCTCGCTCCTGCACAGCATAGGAACCGGGACCGACACGACAGAGCCGTGGCTCACACTGCTCTACGTGGGCAGCGCTGCTGCGGTGCTCGGTGCGACGGTGTGGCGTCTGGCACAACAGCGGGAGTTGCGCCGTTGGGTCCTGGTGGGCTCTACTGTACTCAGCTTTGGCATTCTCATCTGGGCCGTGCGCGGCCCTTATGCGCCTGGGTGGGCAGCGAAGGCGGGGACGCCTTCGCTGCTGCTGAAGGCTGCTGCTGCCCAGCGTGGCGTAACCGCAGTGGCAACGCCGAGCGCACCCACCTTGCCACAGAACCTCAATGTACCACTGGCCGGTGAGACACTCGTCGGACACGATGGTGCGCAGATACTGCTCCGAGGACAAGCAGTGGGCTCACAGCCATTTGATGTCGCCATTGAAGTGCTGCGCGGTCAGGGGCAGCTGAGCGGGCAGGTGCAGCTGCGTACGAGCGCGCACGTACCGTGGTGTGCTGGGCCGATCACTGGTCTTGCGGCTGGCAACGTGATCAATGCCACGTGCTCTGGTTATGGTCAGCAGGTACAGCTGCAGGTCACCATCAACTCCCTCAATGAAGGAGGATGGTCCGGGGAGCTTCGCACCAGCGGGAATGCTGCATCGTAGCATAGGAGAGAGATCTCCTGCCTACGATTGGAGAACGGCTGTGCGTATTGCTGTTGTCGAAGATGATCGACGGATGGCTCGTCTCGTCTCGGAAGCGCTCGCTGAGGCTGGGAACGATGTGCAGACCGCCAATGATGCGCCCAGCGGCCAGGAACTTACCCAGAGCAAGACCTTTGATGTGATCGTGCTCGACGTGATGCTTCCAGGCTGGTCGGGCATCGAGTTCTGCCGACATCTGCGGGAGCGCGGTACGCGCACTCCGATCTTTGCCGTCGAAGAGCTCCTTGCGCGAGTGCGAGCACTGGGGCGTCGCTCCGATGGCTACGTCGACGATGACCAGATTCAGGTGGGAGATCTGCTGCTCGATGGCTCCCGGCGCGAAGTACGGCGCGCCGGGCAAGTTATCGAGCTTACCGCCCGCGAGTTTGCGCTGCTCGAGTTCCTCATGCAGCACGCCGGCAGGGTACTCAGCCGTGATCAGATCAGCCGCCACGTCTGGGGTTACGCAGAAGACCTCTCATCGAACGTCGTAGAGACGTACGTGCACTATCTGCGCGATAAGATCGATCATGGCTTTCCGCGCCCGCTCATCCGTACCGTCCGCGGTGCCGGTTACATGATCAAAGCCTGAGAGAAGAGCTTCCGGTGATGTTCCGGCGTACACGATGGTGGCTCGTCGCTTGGAATGTGCTCGTCTTCGGCTTGATATTACTGCTGGTGAGTGTCACTGCCGCATTCCTGCTGAGTCGTAACCTCCTGGCAACGGTCGACAATAACTTGGCGGCGCAGAGTACGAGCACCGGTCACGAGCTACTCGAGATGCGCGATCACCCTGGCATTCCAGATGTGCACGCTGGCTACCAAAGTGGCGTCTTCTTCCTCCTTGCTTCAGCGACGGGGCAGGTGCTTGAAAACCCTCAGCAAGTGGCGCTCCGCTCTTTGCCGCCTGGTGTCCTGCAGCCAAGTAGGCCGCACTTCGTCACGGTGGAGGTGAACAACGAGCCCCTGCGCCTCTACGTCCGTCCGGTCCTGTTTGACTTCTCGAGCAACACCGTGCTCATCGTGGGTCAGAGCCTCAGCATCGAACGGCGCACGCTGTTCCAACAAGTGGCAACCTTAGGGTTGGTGAGTGCCGGTGGAATGCTGCTCCTGCTCGGCGGCGCCTGGTTCCTGGCCGGTCGTGCCCTTGTGCCGATTCAACAGGCCTTTGGTCGCCAGCAGACGTTTGTGGCCGACGCCGCCCACGAGCTCCGTACCCCACTCACCTCCCTGCGTGTGGCTGTGGAGCTCTTGCAGCGCCACTTGAGCGGTGTGAGCGCTGATGACGATCAGCTTCTGCAAGACCTGCGGGCCGTGCTCGAGCGGCTCGAGCGGCTCACAACTGACCTACTCACTCTCGCACGCTCCGACCTCGGAGAGCTGACCCTCGCTGTGGGTGAGGTGGATCTGGCAGTACTCACGAGTGACGTCGTCCGCCGCATTCAGCGGCTTGCTGCTGAGCACGGTGCCAGCGTCAGCTATAATGGACCGCCAGAGATACTGTGGATCGAAGGCGATCCCGATCGTCTCCAGCAACTCCTCCTGATCCTGCTCGACAACGCCTTCAAGCACGCCCCCGGCAGCCCCGTGACGGTGCGTCTCGGCGCTCATGGTCATCAAGCCCAGCTCGAAGTGGAAGACGACGGCCCAGGCATTCCGTCAGAAGCGCTGCAGCAAGTCTTCGATCGCTTTTATCGGGCTGATCCGGCCCGGCCGACAGGTGGCAGCGGCCTTGGACTGGCTATCGCACGCTCGCTCGTCGCAGCGCACGGTGGAAAAATCGATATCGGGAGCACACGGGGACGGGGCACGCTTGTGACCATCCGGCTGCCGTTGCAGCGTCCTGAGGAGATGCTAGGACAGAGCGGGCGTGGTGCCGTTGCCTACGTCGTCCCGGGGGCACGCGCGCTGTGGAAGCATCTGCGCCGCTCTATCGGACACGCCCCCTTACGCTCGCATCCTCCGTCTGAATGAACGCGTACACCATTGCGACCTTTTCCACCGCTCCACGAGGAGAGCAAACTGGGCGCCTAGCAAATACAAAGCTAGCCGCCTTGCTTGCCCGCATACTCCTTGTAGGTCTTGGCGACCACGGCATCGACCGAGGGCTTCACTGCCGTGATGGCCTGCTGGGCGCTCGCCTTGCCCGTCCAGAGGGCGTCGAGCCCTTGCGTCAAGGTGTTGTCGATCTCGAAATAGTTGACGAAGAGATGGCCCGCGTATTCGACGCCGACTGTATCTGCTGAAGTGATGACGTCCCGTAGCTCAGCCAGTGTCATCCCGGTCTTCGACACGAACTGCTTGAGCCAGGGATCCAGTTGCGACTTCAAGGGGACGGGGAACCCAGCAATCTCGCGGAACTGCTCGGCGACCGGGTCGCTGACCAGGTAGGTCACGAACTCCCAGGATGCCTCCGGAGCCTTGGTCTGGCGCTCGATGAACCAGGCACCATTGTAGATCTCCGTTTTATTCGCCTTTTGTCGAGGTATCGGAGCGAGGCCCCACTTGAAGGGCGCATCTTGGAAGTTCCGGTAGGCGAACGTCGGCAGGGTGAACTCGATCCCGATCTTCCCGGTGCTGAAGATGTCGCCGACCACTGCCATTGTCTGTACGTCGGCAGGGGTCGGCGCGACTTTGTGCTTGTTCGCCAGGTCCGCTGCAGCCTGCGCCGAGGCGATGACGCCGGGATGGTCGAGCTGGGTCGCCGGCGCGATACCGGTGGTGTACTCCTGCTGGAGGAAGGGGTTGTCCTTCCAGAGGTAGGAGAGGCCCCAGAGGTTCTGGAGCGAACCGAGGTTCACGCCGTACT
>JAMCTA010000017.1 GCA_023381895.1 Chloroflexota bacterium | reverse complement strand
TGGTGTATTTCGCCTCAGCCGCAATTTGGGCCCTCATTGCCATACCGGGAGTCGTGCTCTTCAACTGGCCAGCGCTCGTTCTCGCCAACACAGCTATGAATTGCGCCCACGCTGTCATCCTCTTCACGCTCCTCGTGAGGCGCGAGCCACTTGTGCTTCGGGAGCAGTTGCTCCGTACGTGGCTACGGGGGCTGGCTGCAGCAGGAGTCATGGCAGCTGTCTGCCTGCTGACAACGCATATACTCGCCACAAACTCGACGAGTAATCGAGCCGGCGAGTTCGTCGAAATCCTGGTGACCGGGGTACTGGGAGCCACAGCCTACATTAGTATGCTCCTGGTGATTAGCCGTGACGAGGTACAACTAGTTCGCAACAGCCTCCGGCGTTGAACAGCGCACGTCCCTCACTCGACGGTGACGCCGAGAAGACGGTCACGACTGAGCGGCATGCTCCGTAGGGACGCTCCGAATCAGTTCCACGGCATGCTTCAAGACCGGAAAGATCGCTTGCAGAGACTCCCTCACCCCGTTCGGGCTCCCTGGAAAGTTGACAATGAGCGTCGTACCGCGGACTCCTGCAACTGACCGGCTGAGCATTGCCAGTGGCGTCTGCTGCAGACCGGCGGCACGCATCGCCTCTGCGATTCCTGGAACGACGCGCTCAATGACCTCGAATGTCGCTTCGGGTGTGACATCTCGTGGAGAGAGACCAGTGCCACCGGTGGTGCAGAGCAGAGCCACGTGTGCGCTCTCGCAACGGGAACGTAACCAAGCAGCGATCTGTTCTCGCTCATCAGAAACAATGCCGTGTTCAGCGACATCAAAACCCGCCTCTGCGAGCAACCGGACGAGCAGCGGTCCGCTCGTATCCTCTTGTTCGCGGCGAGCGACACGATCGGATACCGTGAGCACAGCCGCCGCGAAGTGGTCATTCATCGAGCGC
Source organism: Chloroflexota bacterium (assembly GCA_023381895.1). Next base: position 1,585 of record JAMCTA010000017.1, on the reverse strand, counting down.
CTGCCAGTTTCCAGTGCGGCCTCCGCTCTTACGCACAAGCTGCACCTTCTCGATCGTCAACGCTCGGTCGACCCCTTTGCACATATCATAGATCGTGAGAGCTGCCACGGAGACAGCTGTGAGAGCCTCCATCTCCGCCCCCGTCTTGCCGTACGTGCGGACGGTGACCTCGATGCCGATCCGATCGTCCTGATTCAGCTCAAACTTGACGTCGACACCGGTGAGGAGCAATGGATGACAGAGTGGAATCAATCCTGCTGTGCTCTTCGCCGCCATCACTGCTGCAACCTGAGCAATGGCAACGACATCTCCTTTCGCGATTCCCCCCTCGCGAACCAGATCAAGAGTGGATGGCTGCATTACAACCGTACCGCGCGCCACTGCTTCACGGTCCGTGTCAGGCTTGGTACCAACATCAACCATGTGTGCCCTACCGCGCTCGTCTAGGTGTGTGAGTCGAGGAGAGTTGCCGGTCATGGTCGGAGGATCACCTTAGGGACTTCCAGGCGATCCATCCGCTCGAACGCCTGTCGCCAATCCTCCAAGGGGTAGCTATTGAGGAAGGGGTCCAGATCGAGGCGCTGCGCCGACATCAACTGCAGCACCGCCTCCCAGGTTGTCCAGTTGTGGCTGAACGAGCCCTGAAGGGTCACCGCCTTCGCCACAAGTGGATCGAGTGAATAACCAAAGGGCTGAGGTCCCCAGCCTATCTTCGTAACCTGACCCTCTGGTCGCACCATGTCAAGGGCTTGCCGGAGTGTCGCGGATACCCCTGCGGCATCGATGACTAGGTCGGCACCCAATCCATCGGTCAGGTCAAGTACCTGCTGTACCGCATCATAACGGTCTGACTCAATCACCTCGTCCGCCCCAAAACGCCGAGCGAGCTCGAGACGCACACCATCGCGCACAAGACCGACCATCACGAGGCGCGTAGGTCCTGACGTCCGCAGCATCTGGAGCGCCAGAAGACCAATCGGACCGGGCCCCAGCACCACGGCAGTCTGCCCAGGTCGCGGATGCGACTTCTCCACCACTGCGTTGAACGCAACACAACAAGGCTCAGTAATTGCGGCTTGCTCCCACGTGACCCCATCGGGAATACGATGCAAGAGCCGGGCTTCGGCCTTGACGTAGTCGGCCGCGGCACCATCCACACCATAGCCGAAACCGAGCCGCTCCGGGCAGAGGTTGTAGTGACCGATACGACACATTGGACAGACGCCACAGACATATGCTGCGGTCTCGCACGTCACCCGGTCACCGACCTTGAAGCCCCGGACAGCACTGCCAACTGCCTCGACTTCACCACAGAACTCGTGCCCAAGCGTGACTGGCCAGTTCACTTTCCACGACTGCGTTGCGTGCCACTGGTGTAGGTCGCTGCCGCAGACTCCGATGCCTCGAGAGCGCAAGAGCACCTCGTCCGCTCCGATGGTCGGTTCAGCAATCTTGCGGACTTCCACGGCACCAGGCGTGCCAGCGTAGTTAACCAGTGCTCGCATCAAGCGCCTCCAAAGTACTGTCGAATCTTGACACTAAGAAATGCGACCGATCGCTCTAGCTCATCGAACCCGTTGACACC
>JAMCTA010000037.1 GCA_023381895.1 Chloroflexota bacterium | reverse complement strand
GAGCGTGAGGAGCGCTCAGTGGCAGGATCTCGAACAGTCCGTCATAAAACGGGCGTACGTAAGGGGGGAGAAGACGGATGTCGGCCATGCAGCCGGAGGCAAGGCCCGCATACATCTCCCAGTCACACCCACTGGCCAGCATCCCCATCCAGTAGCCCGTAGGGCTGCGATCGTCTCGCTGCGTGCGGATTCCATAGACGTAGTCCCGGGCCAACCGTGCCATCAGCTTGTACGGTTCTCGGTCTTCCTCACTGAGGTGCACCACCGCAACCATAAGGCGGACGGTATTGTCGTCCAAGAGGCGGCGATCGTGCCACCAGGCATGAGCGTACTCGTGGATCGCCGCCTCGTACTGCGCAGTGAGCAGCTCAACGAGGCGGTGGTCTGGATGCCAGAACCCACCACCACGCGTCGAGCGGGGATTCCTTACGACCACAGCAATTTCCCGGCAAAACCACTGCTTCGCCGTCTCCGTGAACGGAAAGCGGGTAAACAGCTCTTCACGAAAGCGTAGCGAACCGGCGTACTCGGCCCCCTTGCTGGGTCCAAATGGGAAGACCGGCACGCTACTTCTCCTCCGGCGGCGTGTCCGTGACCGGAGCTGCCCCGTCCGGCGGGTCGCTCTGAGTATCGGTTTGGGCGCTCGGAAACTGGGCAAGGAGCCGCGGAACAAGCGTTGCAGTCAGCTGCGCCTTTTCTTCCGAGCTCAGCCCTTCGAGCAGACGTCGCACGCTCTGGTCGACGATCTCTACACAGAACTGCATCCGCTCGCGCCGGGTCATCGTGCGCAGCATATGATCCAGTGTCTCGTTCATGATGCGGCGGAAATCATCTTTGCCGATCGTCTCGATGACACCGCGGGCGATGCGGTCGATCAGCGACATAGAGCGCCTCCTCGGAGACATCTCCGGTGCATAAGATCAGGGTGCACCTGGGGTACCCTCCGGGGGTGGCGTGGCTTCTCGCAGCAACCGCTCGTATTCCTCCCGAGCGATCAGCGTCGCCCCTTCGGCTTTGCGCTCGATTTCTCGCCGAGCCGCGTCATAGTGGATTGTCAACCGGATCATGTTCTGGCACCGCGTGCCGAGGACATCCTTGTAGCACACATATCCGCTCGGCCTATCAGCACCATCTTCATCGAACTCTGGATTGAGATCGTTGCGAAGATCGATGCGTACTCGGATCGGTTCACCACACGGCCGGTGGCGCAGCCCATCGCAGCGGAAGTACACGTACGGACCGGCATCCGCTGGTGACGCCCTGGAGGGGCTTCCACGTCCAAAAACTCGAGCAAGCCAGCTCATCAAAGCGCTCTTCTCACCATTGCCGCATCAGGACATCTCACGCAGACCCTCCAAAGCCCCGTAGGCCCGTCCTACGTACTCGAGCTTGTCGATGAGCTGGCAGATGACTTCTGGCCAGGTGAAACGAGCCGCAGTACGCCGGGCCTCTTCACGCAGCTGTGCTGCGAGCTCTGGATGCTGGCGCAACCGGACGACCTCGGCGCAGATCTCCTCTGGATCATCCGTTTCCAGTACCACCGCGTTGCCGGAGGGCACAGCGTAGTCTTCGCCCGACGAGCCGGTGAACACCAGGCCACCCGCCGCCATCGCCTCCAGCCCTACCAGTCCAAACGGCTCGTGACCACTATTCGCCAGCACAGCGTCAGTGGCAGCGTAGAAGCCCCGAGCGAGCTCCTCAGGCACGAAGAACTTCAGGTTGTAGACATCTCCATGCGGCGCACTGGCCAGCGCCGCCATCGCCGCGCTCATCGTCCGCTCGCCCGCCGTCACATCGACGACGTGCAGACCGCGGTGGTGAGCGTAGCTGAGGACAGTCGTTCCGTGCGGCTCCATGCCGCCACGGAGAGGAAAAGCGACCGGGTAGCCCCGCTCCTTCAACCGTGCCACTGCCTCAACTGCCATCATCCACCGCTTGTCCGGATCGAAGCGTCCAATTTTGAACAGTGACAAACGCCCTTCGTACAGGGTGTGCAGCCAGCGCACGAGGTTCTGATCGAGTGGGTCGAGTAGCCGAGCAGGGATCCCATTCGGAATCACCACGGGGTTGACCCCCCAACGCCACATGAGATGCTTCATGTAGCGACTCACCGTTGTAATCGTGGCAATGAAGCCGAGGCGGTCCCAGTGGATCCGCTCAAACCCAAAGACGTTGTTGGCATTCCAGAAAATAACGGTGTTCTGCCGGAAGCCAACCCAGTGCAGCAGGTCACTCAAAGCAATCGTCGCCTCAGCCGTGTGCCACTCCTCAGCGAGGACCACGAGCACCTTGCCCGAGCGCGCCGCCGGACGGGCGATCTCTCGCACGATATAGTGCGGTGCGCTCTGGCTGAAATCTCGCAGCTTCCCTTCTTCTCCGTCATACACACCGTTGGGATGGTAGATGCTGAGCCACTGGCACCAACGATGGTAGATAAGCTTGTCATCCACCAGATGCTCTTCACCCGGGAGATGCGGATCGCCAACGAAGAAGAGGTGGGTTCGGAATCCACCCTCAGCCAAAGCCTGGGCAAGCTCGGTGACACGGGTTCCGAGGC
>JAMCTA010000152.1 GCA_023381895.1 Chloroflexota bacterium | reverse complement strand
CGGTGGTACTGTTCTTTATCGGCCAGCGGTATCTCATCACAGGAATCGTCGTCGTCCAAAAGTAGACTGGATGCTCAGCATTGGCGCGTTGATCGCTGCCAGTGGTCTGACGGCTGGCCGCCGGAGATTCCCCTGCCTATCGCACGCAGGCAGGTCTCGCAACCCAGATGCAGCCTGGAGAGTTTGTGCAGCACGCGGTCAGCTACAATCAGGCTAGAAGCAGGTGCTGGTTGTCAGAAGACTCAGATGCTCGGACTGACCCTCGCGATGTCGCTGTGAGTGGCATCATTCTCGCTGGGGGGCGAAGCCGCCGCTTTGGTCAGGACAAGTGCCTCGCTGAGATCGGCGGGCAGCCCCTTCTAGGGCACGTCGTGCGTGCGCTTTCTCCTCTGGTGGATGAGATCATCGTCGTTGGTCACATCCAGCTGCTCCCACTTCCCGTGCGCCTCATAGGTGACGCTGTCCCCGGCCTCGGACCTCTCCAGGGACTGATCGGAGGGCTCTCCGCTGCGGCGCACGAATGGTCCATCGTTGTTGCCTGTGACATGCCACTTCTCAACGGGGACATCCTCCGCCACATGGTCGCGCACCGTTACGGCTATGACGCTGTTGTGCCGCACTTGGACCGGCCACAGCCACTCTACGCCTTGTATCATCGCCGCTGCCTTCCTCTTCTCCAGCAGCAGCTGGCAGCCGGCGACTTGCGCTTGACTGATGTCCTCGCCAGACTCCACGTGCGCTGGGTCGATGAGCATGATCTCCGCCGCTTCGATCCCGACCTCCGGTCGTTCGGCAGCATCAATACGCCCGGCGAGGCAGCAGTAGCAGCCAGGTTTCTCGACGAGCGCGCCAATCATTGACGCGGTGTGGAGAATGACCCTAGCACAGCCGCCGCAATGACGTGGACAGGCCCCCAACAACGCACCTCTGCAGGAGACTCCTCCTCTATTGGCTCGGACGGAGGACGAGCTTCCACAAGAAGGCTCACCTTCGGTGTCCAGATCCGACACCCCGCACCCATTGACATCGCTCTACACGAACAGGTGCCCCGAGAAGATGAGCAGCCCGAAACAGAAGAGGTTGGTGGTGCAGAGCCAGCCCACAATGTCCGCCGGCCAGCCGAGCGGCAGCAATCGCTTCCGGATGTTCCAGCGGCCGACCACGTCGTACACGATCATCATCACCGCCTGGTAGAGACCATAGACGATGTAGTGTAGCTGCAATCCGTGCCAGCAGCCCATGAGCCCGAAGGTGAGCAGCAATCCAGCGTAGTTGGCGATGGTACGGTTGCCTCCAAACCAGCGCTTCCGCACTGCCAGGAGCATGAAGCGCATGTACACGTGGTCGCGGAGCCAGAACGAGAGCGACATGAACCAGCGATTCCACATCTCTCGGAAATCGCGGCTCAAGAATGGCTTATTGAAGTTCTCTGGGACCTGTATGCCGAAGAAGCACCCACAGCCAATTGCGAAGGCGCTGTAGCCCGCAAAGTCGAAGAAGAGGTAGAGGCTATAGCCATACATGTAGCGGAGCTCGCCACCGAATCCGGGCATCGACTTCGCGGGCTCGAGCACGTAGCGATAGATGAGATATGCCAGCACAAACTTGTAGAGGAAGCCTTGCGCGATGCGATTGATGCCTGCCTCGACGCACCGCACATAGCCGCGCCTCGTCAACGGGAGACGGCGGAGATCGCTGGTAAACCTGCGGATGTTGTCGATGGGCCCAGCGCTGATCGTTGGTAGGAAGGTGAGGTAGGTGAGCACGTCCAGCGGCCGTGGCACCCCCTTCACGACGCCATCCTGCATGCTCATGATCGCTCCGATGAGGCGAAAGGCCATGTAGGAGACGCCTAGAAAGCCGACCAGATCGAAGAGACCAGTCGCGCCGCCGATCTGGCTTCCTGATTGAGGAATACTCAACCGGGCAACTAGGCCAAACACTCCCCGCGCCGCGAGCAACGGGTACACCTTCACGACGATGAGCGGCAGCAAGGCGAGGGTGATCGCGAGGTAGAAGGGCCAGCGCTGCTTCCGGCGTTGGCGTGCAACGGCAAAGAGCAGCACCAGCAGCGTTCCTCCTACGGCATAGCCAGCGAGGAAGAGGAGCTGCCGCCGGCCATCGCTCTGCACGGCAAGGCCGCCCAGCGGATCGAGGTACTGGAACAGCAGCATCGCCGTGCCAACGAGGAAGATGGCGAGCGGCCGCTGCAACCGGAGGAGACCGAGCGCGACAATGACCAGAACTGGGTAGAGCAGAAAAGCAAAGTACGTGAAGGAATCGTAGGGGGTCAAGGCTCGATCAGCGTCTCCAGCGCACGGCGATCGAGCTTGCCGTTCGGTGTGAGCGGCGGTGCGGAGAGCTTTCGCACGGTGCGTGGCAGCGCGTAGGCTGGCAGGCGCGCTCTCAGCTGACTTCGCACCCACTGGGCCAGCGCGACACCTTCTCGCTGACGTATCTCTGCCGCAGGCACTTGCCCATCTGCGACGATGAAAGCAACCAGCGCTTCAGCATGGCCATCACGCAGCACGGGCAGCACGGCGGCGTCGGCAACTCCTTCCACTCGCCGTAGCTGGGCCTCGATCTCCT
>JAMCTA010000176.1 GCA_023381895.1 Chloroflexota bacterium | reverse complement strand
CGTCGGCAACTCCTTCCACTCGCCGTAGCTGGGCCTCGATCTCCTCCAACTCTATACGATAGCCGTGGAGCTTGATCTGCCGGTCGAGCCGGCCGTGGCAGTAGAGGAGACCGGTCGGCGGATCGATGTGCCCCAGATCACCAGTCCGGTAGATGAGCTGCCCAAACGGCCCACGAACAAATGCTGAGGATGCCGCATCGTCACTGAGATAGCCCAGGGCAACCTGCGGACCTGCGATGCTGATTTCGCCGGATTCCCCTGCCGGCAGGTGCCGGTCCGGTTCGCCTGGCGGAGTAATCCACACTGCCACGCCTGGCGCCGGATAGCCCACGGGCAACGGCTGGTCGTACGCTGCCATCTCGCGCGTGATCTGCACTGCCGTGACCGCTACGGTGGTCTCTGTGGGGCCATACGTATTCCACACCTCCGCTAGGGGAAAGCGCTCGAGCAGTGCCGCCGCCACGGATCCCGGAAGTGTCTCACCACAGAACAGGAAACAGCGTAGACAGGGCAAGAGCTCAGCCCGAAACGTTGGCTCTGCGAGGCAGAAGCGCGCAAATGATGGCGTCGAGACCCAGGACGTGACTGGTGCCCCTCGCAGCCGTGTGAAGAGTGCACGCGGCTCGACGATCTCATCACGGGAGAGGCAGAACAGGGTACTACCTGTGAGCAGGGCCCCATAGAGATCCATCACTGAGAGGTCGAAGTTGAAAGGTGCCTGGTTAAGGAAGACCTCCCTGTCGCGTGCAAACGGTCGGAGGTTTAAGAGCCAGGAGGTGAAGTGCACGAGCGCTCGATAGGGGATGGGTACCCCCTTTGGCTCGCCTGTCGTGCCGGAAGTGAAGAGAATGTAGGCTGGGGACTCCGGGTCGTAGCACGACGCTGGCAGTGGCTCCGGCCCGGTCGCCTCCTCGAGTTGCTCGCCCAGCGCATCAATCTTCAAGCTCGGTATCCGGAGCATCTTCAGGAGAGCGTCCAGAGCAGGAGGCAGGGTGGAGACCGCAACGATCACTCCTGGCTGGGCAAGCCGGCACATGCTGGCGACACGCTCCGGCGGAATGATCGTATCGATGGGAATGTACGGTCGATTGAGCTGCAGCGCTGTGAGCACACCGATGAGCATGGCAGGCTCTTTGTGACCATAGAGCCCTACCGGTCCTGTAGTGCTGGCCACGAGCTTCGCGAGGGCGGCACTGCGTGTGCGTAGCTCGCCATAGGTCAATGTGCCCGCTGGCCCATCGACGGCCACGCGTCCGGGTCCGGCAGCCGCTATTCGCTGGAAGAGTGGGTTCCTATCTCTTACCACGGATTCGCTTCCACTCGGAGACGCAGCATGTCCACCTCTCGACGCAGCCACTTCCTCAGAACCCCTGGTAGATGAATGGAGGCGGGGTGTAGGTCGTATTCCCGTAGAGCACTATGATGACAGCGATGAGCAGAAGATAGTAAACCGTCAGCCCCAGGACACGCACCACCGCTATGCCTGCCAGACGCCGCCACGGGCGCTGCAGCCACACCCAGGTGACTGGCCACGATCGACGATCTCTGTCCGCTGCCCGCTGCATCCTATGTATCCGTGCTCCTACCCCGCGATCAGCCGCCTGCGCACATCGTTCACGATCCGTGCCGGGGTTGCCCACGTGCGGCGATCGAAGTCTAGAGGAGAGATCTCGAGATCAAACTCCCCTGCCAGCGCTATGATGAGCGTGACCGTCGTCACGGAGTCCAGCAAACCTGTTTCGAACAAGCGGAGATCGGGGTTGGAGACGATCTCCTCAGTTCCTGTGGCCTCAACAAGGCAGCGAAGCACACGTGCTTCGATATCTTGGGGTGCAAGAATCGACATTTCTAAACCTCCTCGTGACGCATTGCCAGGAGCTAAGAAAGCCCCCGGCAATATTCATGCTGCTTGGGGTGCACTGGCAGCCCCTCGGCTGGGGACACTGTGGCGAGGTCACGCTCGGCCTGATGAATACTACCGGCGGATGCGCCGTGCCAGAAGAGGTCCGCAGCCCGGGCTGCGAAGATCCATCCCCGCGGTGTGAAGTGAGCACCAGTGTCGTTAAGAAAGTAGCGGTCTTCATCGTGTTTCCGGAACGCCAGCGCAAACACGTGAGCACTCGCAGTGATCCGCTCGAACTGCTGGTAGTACTGCTCGCGAGCTGGAAGCGATAGCGCCGTCTCATCGTCGTACAGCCCCGGCATGGGGATGCTCCACACGAGCGGGTCCGCATGTAGCTCAGATAGCACATTGAGCTCCAACCGAAGGTCCTGCCATTCGGCGGAGTGTAGCATTGTCTCGACCCAATGTTGGGGGTAGGGGTATACCTGGTTTTCTCGATTCGTCTTACCCGCGCAGTACAGCCGGAGCGCTTGGCGGTACTCCTTGGATCGCTCGAGATTACGCACGATTGTAGTCGGAAAGCCAAAAGGATTACCGCTGCTGCGCATGACCGCGATGCGTGTTCCATTCTGGACCAGCACATTCCAGTTCAGGTGATGAGGCCCAGCGTACGCTTGTGTGCTGCGCAGTTGTGGATGGAGCTGCATGAACCGCAGCGCTGCATACACATCCTGCATTTGCTTGACGAAAGCATCGAGCTGCCCCACCGGCTTCAAGAGCCAGTAGGCCGCGATGTGCACCGGAGTACCAGCAACAAGCTGCTGCAAAGCGCTGAACAACAAGGGTCGATCGTAGACCGTCTGCGTATGCTGCAGCATCTGATGGGCGCCACCCTCCAACAGGGGCAGGGAGACTGGTGCGTCAAAGATGAACATCTCGGCGATCTCCGGGGAAAAATTTCCAGCGTACGCCTGAGGATTGATGCCCTGCGGCGAGAAGAACCACGGAGGTGAGTCTGAAATGATGAGCTTCTTCCCTGTTAGCTCTCCACCCAAGGCCCCGAACGACTCTAGAAAGAAGAGGTCCCCTGTCCCAGCGCGACCAACTGCGAACATATCGAAGCCGGTTGGCATGCCGCGAAAGAGTTGAGTACCCCGATACGGGTCACCGCAACAATAGAGCTCGCTGCTTCCATAGATCGGCAGCCAGTCACCCTTAGCGAGGGCAGCACGCTGGAACGTCAGGCTCTCCCACTTGATGGGGAGCGGCTGGAGCGTGAGAGCTGGGAGGAAGGCTTCAGCCTTTTGTACTGCTACGTGCTCGGCACCAAGACAGACAGCCACTGTGATAGCAAGGGCAAGCAGCGCCGCCACGATCCCCGCCGGAAATCGTGTTACCTCTCTGGCCTCTTGCTCCATAGGGTCGCTGTCGATCAATTCCTGGCAACTCCGCCTCGACGAAACCGGTGCGCGCCCACTGCACCGATATCTCACTATCCGCTACCACCGTCAATCCTCCGTGGTGACTGAGGTTAAGATTGAGGGCATCTTTGCTCACTGATGTGGCGGCGATCTTCCACCGGGTGGTGTATCTTTGCACTCCACGTGCCGCGGTTGCCAGCCCCTCCACAGCAATACGTCCCCGACAGTACCGGCTCTGGTAGCCTTCACACAGCGGCACCGAGGGCGCCGCTGTGTGAAGAAAAGTAGAGGCCGCTGCGCGGCTCCTTAGCTTTGGGGGGGAGAGCAAGACAATGTCCCGCCACGATGCACCGACCACCAAGGGCGCCGCGCGCCCCGCCGGCTCGGCGACCTTCTCCGACGAAGCACGGGCAGCGGTCTACGCAGCGATCTATGGCCGGCGCGATATCCGCACCTTCCGGCCTGAGGCGCTCCCCGACGAGGTGTTGGTGCGCTTGCTCGATGCTGCCCATCACGGTCCATCCGTCGGCTTCATGCAGCCCTGGTCTTTCTTGCTCATTCGCAACATCGGGGTGCGTCAACAGGTCAAAGACCTATTCAACCGTGAGCGCCAGGCTGCCGCCTGCTTCTTCGACGAGCCGCGCCGCTCCCACTACCTCGGTTTCAAGCTGGAAGGCATCCTCGAGGCGCCAGTGAACCTCTGCGTCACCTGTGACCCTACAGCAGCAGGACCGGCGGTGCTGGGCCGCAACAGCATTCCCGAGACAGACGTCTACTCGACTTGCTGTGCCATAGAGAATCTGTGGCTCGCCGCTCGTGCCGAAGGCATCGGCGTCGGCTGGGTCTCTATCCTCAAGCTGCCCCAACTGCGTGCCATCTTGGGCATCCCACCGCATGTCATTCCCGTCGCCTATCTCTGCCTCGGCTATCCCGCCGCCGGCTTCCCTGAGCGTCCACTCCTGCAGAGCGCCGGCTGGCGTGACCGTACACCGCTCGCCGAGCTCGTTCACTTCGAGCAGTGGGGGACACGCGACCACGACGACTGGCGCGGCGCCCAACAGGCGCTCGCACAGGCTGCTGCACCGGCGCCTCTCTCCAGTGCCGCACGGGACGAGCACAGCGATGGCAGCGGCCTAGCCTGAGTGCTCCTCAGCCGGTTGCTGCACCAGGCGAAACGTGGATGGAGCAGGCGTGTAAGGGATACGCACGCCGCCAGCGAGCACCTGGGCACGTCCACCCGCCGCTTCCAGCTTCCGGTCCTGGTCGGCTCGAGCTTGGCGGTCGGCCGCTTCCGGGTCAACGATGTCCCGCAGCATCTGCTCCAGCTGCTCGCACACCGCTGCGTACGCCGGGTCACCTGCGACATCGTGGCACTCGGCAGGGTCCCGGTCCAGGTTAAAGAGCTGCGGAGGAACGCGCACGAAATAGTGGAGCTTGAAGTGGCCATCGCTGAGCATGAAGGATCCTGCTGGTGCGAAGATGGCATGATACTCGGCGAAGGCGAGCCGGTGCTGCTCTGGCGCCTGGGCAAGCTCCCAGAGCGATCGACCGGGCAAGTCGGCATCTTCTGACTGCAGCTCGGCGCCCACCGCTTCAACAATTGTCGGGAAGCAATCCACTAGCGTGACCGGCGTGTGCACCACTCTACCAACGGGTACATCAGGCCCGGCAACGATGAGCGGGACACCGACCGATCCGTCGTAGAGCGAGCTCTTCCACCACAAGCCGTGCTCACCAAGCATCTCGCCGTGGTCCGAGGTGTAGACGACGCGTGTTTCTTCTTGGAGGCCAGTCTCGGCAAGGGTCCGGAGCACGGTGCCGATCTGCTCATCAAGGAAGCTCACGAGACCATAGTAGGCGACCAGCGCCTGACGCACCTCTGCCTCACTGAACGGCTTGTCGAGCGCCTGCTGTCGCCGCTGATGATCAATCACCGGGTGATGAGGCCAGGAGTCTGCACACCACTGCACCGGGAGCGGAAGGCGCTCAGGTGCATAGCGCTCGAACTGCTCCGGCGGAGCGATGAGCGGAAAGTGCGGGGTAACGAAGGATACGAAGAGGCACCAAGGCCTCCGCTGCGCACGGCCTTCCTCCTGGAGCCACCGTGCCGCCTCCTGGGCAATTGCCCGGTCATAACGAAGGTACTCGGAATCCCCAGCGCGCGCCTCCAGCACCTGCCGGCGGCTGTGCGGCCGCACCGGCATCGCCTCACGGAGCAGGCTATAGAGATCCCCCTCGCCGTCGACTACGTGCATGGGCAAACGCTGATCGGGAAAGCCCGTCGGGTCCTCAACACGGCGGTAGTGCAGCTTGCCGATGGTGGTGACCCGATACCCCTGCGCCGAGAGCCGGTGGCCCCAGCTGGGTGCTTCAGTGCCAACGTAGGGAGAGGCATTGTCCCAGGAGCGGATCGTGTGTGCATAGCGGCCAGTTGCAAAGCTCGCTCGGGAAGGAACACAGATGGGGAAGTTGCAGTAGGCAGTGGCGAAGCGGGTGCCGCGAGCAGCAAGCGCATCAAGCGCTGGCGTAGCCACGGCGGGATTGCCATAGCTCCCCAGCACGTGCCGGGTGTGCTGATCTGACATGATGAAGAGAAGATTGGTTGGCCTGGGTGGCACCGGTTACTCCTTAAATCCCTATCCCTCACTGCTGGGATGAGCATACACCGTACCTGGAGCCGTGCGGTTCCCCAGTCCACGCTACGTCTCCTAGAGCCAGCACGTTCACGGAGGAAGGGGGCAGCCATAAGCCCTATGTGTCAAGAGCGGCGATCTAGTCCGCTGCCGTGTGTGACTTCCTTTGTGAGGTTGCACGCCGCGCTCGCGGAGAGCGCCTGGGAGTGGCGCCGGCACGGGCGGTAGCCCGGTGTCCTTCATCCGTCGCGATGACGGTCACCTCCACCGGAAAGCCGGCCACTTCCCCGATCGCTTTGCTGATCGACCCCAGCAGATGACGCTGCACCCAGCGCTGGGCAAAAGCTGAGGCCACCACGACCGTGGCTCTCCCATCGCGAAAATCCTGCAAGCATGCGGGCGCCAGCCAGGCCTCAAAGCTGACAGCTCCGAGGTGCTGGGCGAGCCGTTCCTGAACTTGACTCCAGAGATCCTGGAGGAGCATAGGCTGTACTGGCTGGGTCGAGGGGTCCGGTGTTGCTTTCTCAAATGTACCTACTCTTCGTGTCGATAGTGATGGTCTGTCATGGTGTTGTAGAGCTGTTGGTTGTAGAGCTGTTCTTTGTGAGTAGCATTCCGTAGCTCCCCCTGGAGACGCCGCACTACCAGCCTCGTTACCTTCCTGCACCCGTCCTAGATACGTTTCTCCACTCCCCTGGTGCGAATTTGCACCTAGGGTATCTGATGCTAGCTGGCCCTTGAAGCGGAGCGCAAAACTCGTGGGCAGGTTGCCCCGCTCCGGGCTGCTCCGCCGCTGGCACACGATGACCCCCTTGCTCTCCAAGCCGTGGATCGCCGTGACTGCCGTCTTGCGCGCAAGCCCCGTCCCCTCGTCGAGCACCGTGCCATCACGGCGCGTGATGCCATTGCAGATCTGATCGAGACTGATGGTGTCGCTGTCTTTCTTGAAGCCAAATGTGCGCCGCACGATATAGGCCAAAACCTTAAACTCTGCCCCGCTGAGATGTGGCATGACACGATCAATGAGGATATCAGGGAAGATCGTCCCATTCGGGCTCTCCACTCCATCGAAGAAGAAGCCATCACCCGTGCCTTCAGTAGCTGTTGTCGCGCTGGAGGAGGGTGACCAGCCGGCGCTCCTGTGCTGCTGCCCTGCGGCACTCACAGGAGATCCACCTTCCGCCAGCGGCGCGCCGCCAGAAGCACTTGGAGGGCGAAGTCCCGCTGCTCCTCGGTAGTAAGCTGGGGGTCAAAGCGCAAGTCCGCAATGATCTGCAACACGGGATCGAGTGGTGCCTGGAGAGCCCGCTCGGTCAGGCGCTCGAAGGCTTCCTTGGCGGAGCTGGCGATTGCTGCGGAGCCGAAGAACTCGGCAACGGCGAGCAACAGTGGGTGATCCAGCCCAACAGCATCGTAGGCCTGTGGCGCGAAGCCGGCAGCAGTCACCAGTGCGTTGGTATCAACTGGTCCAAGTCCGATGCCAGCTGCCAGCTGCAGCACCTGCTCACGTCCGGTTGGTGCGCGTTCTCCGGTCTCCAACCGGTTGATCGTGCCAGGGTTGATATCGACAGCACGAGCGAGGGCGTTCTGCGATAGTCCGGCACGCTCGCGGAAGGTGTGAAGAAGGTCAGGAAAACCGTGCATCGCCCTTTGCCAATCTGCAAAATAGTGATTCTATGCTACGCCTTCTGTTGCCTCTTGTCAATACCACCGATAGAGCCCCCCCGGTTATTGCCTATTGTCAATAGAGCGTTGTCTTCTGGCAATGACAATTCCACGGCCGCAATATATGTGTTGTATATTATGCGCGATGGCAATAGGGCGGGCGCTGGTAACGCGGCGTCAGTGTACATCCGCACGACCGTCCAGCGCGCCTGATAGGCATCCTCGAACTGATGGAAGTAGGTGATTGGCAGCGGCAACTGCACCGGGATCGCATGGCGCTTGATGATGCGCCCGATCTTCCGGTAATGGATCGCGGGAGAGCGCTGGGCCTTCGCACTGATCGTGCACAACCCAGGCCGATGATCCGGCTGTGCTCAGTGACGGTCCATCGGCCAGCATGACACTGCGGATAACCTCATAGTCGTGCGGCACCGGATCGGTGAAGCGCAAGGCCAGTTGCTGGAAGCTCTCCGAGGTGGGGATGGTCTCCGATCGCTCGCTTTGTCGGGCTAGGGGGGGCGGGCAACAAGAGACGCTAGTCTAGCATACTGGCGTCGATATGCCGGAGACCTCGTATCCAAAAACGTTACCTGTCTTGTGAGCAGGTCCACACAACGTCGTATGCCGAAGGATGTCTATGCCGCCCTATTGCTACGCTACTCTGGAGCAAACGGGGAGCGTTTGTCGTTCCTCCGTTCAACCCCCGCTGGAAAGCACACGTTCCAGCGGGGGTTGGCCCAGGCCAATCTGCGCCGGCCACAGGGCGAACCGAGTTAGCTTTCCTACAAACAACCGGCCGGCCCGACTACGAGGCGGCCACCGACCTCGTCACTACCTCAAGCGGGCGTGAGCCAACGTCAATTCCGCACTGTCCAAAGCCACGGCGCACCTCCAGCCGTGAATTGACACCTTGGCGTGCATCCTCACGAGGGCGGCCGCCCGCGATGCCACAGCAGGATCGCATCACCGTCCATTGCGCGGCTATTGCCCCTGGCCCAGCGAGTAGCCCGCCTGACCATCAAAGGTGTAGAGATGCTCGGTCTTGACGAAATCAAACCCCGCCTCGTGCACGCGCTGGAGGAGAGCGAGCACCCGGGCATTCGTCACCCCATCGTCGGCCATGAACCGGCAGCGCCAGTGGTCTGTGCAGAAAGTCTCGGGTAGACCATTCGGCCAGACCTTCGTCCCCCGGTTCGTGATCATCGAAAGTCGCAGGCCGTCCCCGTCAAGGCGCCGCATCTGTTCCCCGAGCACCTCCGGTGACCGCTCCGGCCAATGGAGGAAGACGTCCACACCGACGAGCGCCTTGACGGCAGGCGGGCGGACGTTCAGCCATCCCTGCGTCAGCGGCGCCGCATCCCGATTGTACGCGACGGGCGTGAGACGTTCGGGCTGTTGCCCGAGGCGTGCGATCACTGCGTTGGCGAATGCACGGGTCCCCACCTTCTCCTTACTGACATCCTCCGCGTAGATGTCGTAGGTGTGGATGCCGTCCTCGATCGTGCGCAGCCACGCGTTGTGCACACGCTCCGCGATCTCCGGCTGGCCGATATGGACGAGCATCAGCACGCCCGCGAGGAGCATCCCGGAAGGGTTCGCGAGATCTTGACCGGCGCGCCGTGGGGCAGAGCCATGAATCGCCTCGAACATCGCCACCTTCTCGCCGATGTTTGCTGATCCCGCGAGGCCGACGGAGCCCGCGATCTGCGCCGCCACATCGGAGAGAATATCCCCGTAGAGGTTTGGCAGCACCACGACATCGAAGGCTTCCGGCGTGTCTGCCAGCTTTGCTGCGCCGATGTCCACAATCCTGTGCTCGTGCGCGATCTCCGGATACTCGGCGGCGATCTCATCGAACACCTGATGAAAGAGGCCGTCCGTCATCTTCATAATATTGTCTTTGGTGAAACAGGTGACCTTGGTGCGGTTGTGGCGTCGCGCATATTCGAAAGCGTAGCGGACGATCTTCTCCGTGCCGGGGCGCGTGATCAGCCGTAGGCACTGGTACACTTCATCGGTCTGCCGATGCTCGATGCCACCGTACACATCCTCTTCGTTCTCGCGCACGATGACCACGTTCATCACCGGGTGCTTGGTGGCGATGAACGGGTGGTACGAGACACACGGGCGCACATTCGCATACAACCCAAGAGTCTTGCGGACCGTAACATTCAGGCTCTTGTACCCGCCGCCCTGCGGCGTCGTGATCGGGGCCTTGAGGAATACTCGCGTGCGGCGCAGTGACTCCCACGCACCCGCCTCGATGCCCGCCGAGTTACCGCGGAGGTAGACCGACTCGCCGATCTCGATGACCTCGGGGTCAAGTTGCGCACCCGCCTCACGGAGAATCGACAGGGTCACCTCCATGATTTCGGGGCCGATGCCGTCCCCAAATGCGATGGTGATCGGCGTCGGGGATGGCGCGGTGGTGGGGGCGGTCGGCACGACGGCGCGGGGCTCGATCATTTGCATGTCGCCTCCTCAGTGCGATACGTGGTCCGATCTACGGGTACATACTAAATATGATCTGAGTATCACGATATATATATCGTATGTCAAGGAGCGCTGTGGACGAAACGGCGGAAGCGGTGTGCGGGTCAGGGTAGTCCATCACGATTCGTCCCCACTGAGAAGCGCGAGAAGGTCATGCACCACACGGCGCTGTTGCGCTGGGTGGCGCATTGGCAAGTCGGAGTGGATCTCGTACCGGTTGTTCCGCCCATCGCGGAAGCGGCTGAGGTAGCCCGCTTCTTCGAGGTCATCGAGGATGCGCTGCACCGCGCGCTCCGTGATACCAACGGAGGAGGCAATCTCTTTCGCCGTCAGGCGATTGTTGCGAGCGATGCAGAGCAGGACCTGCGAGTGGTTCGTGAGAAATGTCCAATGCGCCATCGCAACCACCTGACAGATACTAGAAGCTGTCTGAGAAAGGAGTGACGGGACGGAGAATTCAAGTGAAGCGCCATCTGGAGGTCTGCCATAGTCCCGCCATCCCATCTTTATACTACACTACCGATCTTTCCGACGTCGAGTTGGCGCTCCTGGAGCCGCTCTTGCCACCGCCGAAGCCACGGGGCCAGCCACCGAAGTGGCCACTGCACCTCATTGTAAATGGGATGCTCTACATCGTGCGCACCGGCTGTCAGTGGTGCCTGCTCCTGCGCGAGTTCCCGCCCTGGCGGACGGTCTACCACTACTTCCGGTTGTAACGCCTGAACGGGACCTGGGAGCACCTCAACGTACACGCCTGCCTTATTGCCCCTGGCGGTTGCCTGGCATTCTGTCGCACTCCAGTGCCGTCAAGTCTGGTGAATGTGACTCTAGAGGCCTGCGTTAGCACGACAACGAGATATGGCTATTCTCCCTACAGTAGGTAGCGCTCGGTAGCTTGTGCCGGACACCAGCACTGGTAGCACAGCATACGAAGTCTCGTTGTCGGGCTTCCTCCACTTCCGGCCGCTCGTGGAGGCGCTCGAAAAGAATACGGCGGGCGAGATCTGCCAGAGGACGGGCCAGGCGCTTGCTCCGGGGGCCGACGACCGCGAACGCCTCAAGGCCTTGCACCAGCTCGCCGGCGTGGGGCCGCGCGTCGCCTCCGCCCTGCTGCACATCGCGTTCCTGCCCGGGGCCGCCCCGTACCCGATCCTGGACAAGAACGCCCTGCGGGCGTTGGGCTGCGACAAGGCGCCTGTCTCCGATTATGGGCTTTGGACGCCGTACGTGGCCTATTGCCGGCAGCTAGCGCGAGAGGCGGACGTCGATATGCGCACCCTGGATCGGGCGCTCTGGGCGTACGGCCGCCGCCTGGGCCGCCCGCGGGGATGCACGATGCCGGCACCGGCGCATCGCCGGATCCGAGCGGAGCCCGGCCGTTATCGGCGGACGGAACAGGAGAATGATCGGTGACTGACGCGCCGCCCTGCAGCGGCACGGTCGCCATCCAGGGTGTCAGACCGCGCTTGGTGCTGAATCTTATTCTCCTCTCTTGCCCTGAACTTAACAAAACAGTGCATGTGTTGACCATTCCGAGTGTGAACGATCGGGGCGAAGATGGCGATCAAACCACGCGAGCATTCGGCGCGGGTAGTCGGCCTGATGGTCAGGCTGCATTGATGAAAGGCGACGCTCCGGCCATCTGGTGAGGCGGCGACGCCGCCCTGATTCCGTGGCGGCAGCCCCCCTGCTGCAGAACGCGGGCCGCCTGACCAGGACGAAAGAGCACGAGTACAGACCCGCGGCAGGGGAGCGGCTCGCATCCCGGCGTCGAGACCCAAGGAGGCAACCGATGGAAACGCTCCTGATCGACATCGAGGGCAGGGACCTTCCGGGGCGGCGCTGCCACCCCGATTCTGAGGGTGAAGGGTACGAGAACATTCACGTCTACCTTGGTCGCCGCAACGAACCGCGGGACCTTACACCGGGGTTCGTTGCGACAACGGCTACCTGGCGCCTTGAGGTGGCCATCAAGCCAGATGGCTCCGGAGGGTCGGTTTTGGCGGACCGTTGGTTCAGGGCAAGCGCGGAGAACGGTACCTGGCTCTGTATTGGGGAACGGTCGCAAACGACGGGACGTTCACGCTATTCCGGGGCGCAAAGCCGCGCTTTGCCGACATCGCGCGGTCGACGCCGCCGGAGGTTCTGCAACCAGGTAAACGGCTGGTCGGTCGCCTGGGCTTGACGGATGCCAAAGGCAATCCACGCTGTGCCAGCGTCCGCCCGCCGGATGTCCAGTGGGCGGTGAGCGGGCGGTAGGTAGCGCGGCGTGTTGCCGATCCCCGTCTGTTGCCAGGCGCCCCGCTCCAAAGGTCTCCACAGTCGTCGTAGCCCGTGCCCGAGTTTCCCTGATCCCGTCGCACCGACCAGCCACGTCCGTAGTCGGCGCGACTTCCTCTGTGCGCAAACGTCAGCTTGATGGTCCTCCCGAGCAGATTCATGCTCATGCTATGCGACGTGCTTCTCTGCCGTCCGCCGTATATCCGCCTTCGCCTGCTGATAGGCGGCAAGGGTCTTGGGACTGAGCGTATAGCTGTCAGCCAGATCGGCGCCCGCCGCCTGGCGCTCCCGGTGGAGCGCTTCAACGAGCCGGGCATGCTCCAGAGCGAGCGCCTCTTGATTCTTGGCGAGCGCGTAGCACCGATAGAGGCCGCGCGCCGCCGGCTGCAGCGTCGGCTGCGCCTCGAGGAGCCGGCGGAAGAGCGAGATGGCCCGCTCGACATCGCCGCTGTCCCGGTAGCGGCAGGCCAGGTCGTGCATCAGCTTGGCAACCCGCTCCTCGTAGCGTTCGCGCAGCGTCAGCCCGTCCTCGCCGGGTTGCTCCAGCCAGGCATAGCCGACGCCGTCGTCGGTGGGGCACGCTCCACCGGGACCGTACGATCTGTGCGCACCCTTGTCAACGATCATCCCTAGGTAAGTCGGCCGCTCCCGCACACGGGACTGCTGGAGCCACGCCGACCGGCGCCAGCACTCTGGAACATTCGACTGTGCCAGACCCATGAGTGCTCTCCCGCCTAGCACTCTCCGGCACCGCGATGTCACTCGCGACACTGGAGAGCAGCCGGCAGAGCTAAGGCACCACACGTGAATGCTTAGCTGCTCTTCGACTGGCTCGCGATGAGGCTCTTGAACTTCTCATTCACCGCTTGCAGCGTGGCTCCGGCAGGGGCCTGACCAGCCCAGATCGGTGAGGTCCCCTGGCCCCATGCCGTATTG
>JAMCTA010000100.1 GCA_023381895.1 Chloroflexota bacterium | reverse complement strand
GGTGAACGTGAGCTCACCCTGAATGGGGCGTGCGTAGAACGACTGGAACCGCAGCTCTTGAGGACGGCCCGTAAAGAGTGCCGGAGCATCGTGTGGCCCAAGCAGCGACACGCTGGAGCGGGGGAAGATCGGGGCGGCACCGTCTGCCTTGGTGGCGATGCGCTGCTGCCAGAGCTGGCGGACTTGCTGCCAACTTCCCAGTCCTCCATAGAGGTAGACCGCTCCTATCACTCTCTGTTCCCCAGGGGCGAGTGTGCTGAGGTGTTGTCGCACTGTCCCCAAACGATCGCTGGAAGGCCGCACGAGGGTCGCACGCTCCCAGACGAGCCCCGCGACCTGACCACTATCCGAACGTGCGAGCCAGTGCTCCGCGAAGCGCTCTGATGTGAAGAGCGCGGGGTCGTGCCAATCGGGCCACTCCAGAGAAGCATCCTGTACCAGCCCCTCCCGCAGTGGCATGGTCACCTGCTCACCACCTCCGTACGCACTGACGCCCAGTTGCAGATCACACGGTGCCATTCCGCCGTTGCTCACCATTGCGTCGATTCGAAGGATCCCCCCGCCGAGTAGCGTGAGGGTGTGCTCGACCACGACCCCCGGGAGGGACGGCAGGCACGTCGTGACACGCAGGCTTCCCGTTCCACCTGAGACGACCCCCGTCACGCTGTGACGGAGCTCCTCCTGCTCGTTCCAGCGCAGAGGCGGACGAAACGTGAGCCTTCCCGATATTTGTGTAGTGTTCGTCTCTGGATCTTCGACTGAAAAGTGCCCGGCCTGGGTGCTGAGCACGAGGCGCTGGTGGGCAGTCTCCAAGCGCACTTCACGCCCCTGTGTGAGATCCTCGCTAAAGCGTGGTCGCGGGGCTAGTGTCTCGAACCAGACGGCTTGCCCCCAGTCGACTACGGCGACAGTCAGGCGAACGGGAGGGAGTGACACCACCCCCTGGGCGCGGGTCACGCTGCCCTGAAGCTCGAGGTAGCCCAGCCCATTCTGAGCGGCACGTAGTCCCAGGGTGACTTCCCCCACACTTTCCGCGAGAATGCGTACTGGTGCCTTCGTGCCGAGCTCCACCGTGAGACCAGGGGAAGTGAATGCCTGGAGCTCGAGCGTGATCTCCTCTTGCAGGGTGTTTTGCAGTTCGAGACGGATCTCACGCTCTCGCCCCGGCCGGAGCTGGATGCGCTCCGGTGCTGAGCGTATGGTCACCACCGGGTACACCTGCAAACCCGTCCTGAGATGGAGCGGCTGCCCTTCTAGGAACAGCGTTGAATAGATGCCCGGCTGCTCTGCCCCTGGCTCTGGAATGTTGAGGTCAGGGGGAGCTGCGACTGTCGCTTGCCACTGCGCAGCGTGCTCCACAGAGCCCTGCGTCTCCTGTGTCACGTGGATCCCACCACCCCCTGTCGCGGCGAGTACGAACGGGAGTGGTGCTGAGAGGTGGTTCTCGATCTCCCAGCGTGCCGTCAACGGAACGCTCTGCGCGAGGTGTCGCGTAGGGACGGTGCAGCTTACCTTCCAGCGCTCCGTCTCAAGAGCGGTGAGCGCTCGCGCTGTGACGTCGATCACTGCTCGGAAGAAGCGTGTGCCGTGCCGGAACTCGTAGATATAGACGAGCATGCCCCCGAGATACATTCGGTCTTCACCTATTGACAGATCACGCACAAAGTCGCGATAAGGGTCGACCTCCTCCCAGAACTGCTGCAGCTGCGGGACACGCAGCAGCAGCGGCAGGTAGTTCTGCATGTGCACAGAGGTGTCGGGCACCCAGAAGAATCCCGTTTTCTTGTAGAGCGGTACTGCGCGGAAGTTGCCCGACCACGTATGCAAGTCCACGCGATCGTAACCTTGCGCAGTGCAGCGCTGGATCACCGTGCGGAGCAGATCGCGCCCGTGACCCCGACCCCGGAAGTGGGCGGATGAGTTCAACAGGTTGATGTAAGCGGCATTGTCGTGGGGCCAGTCACTCACGGTGCAGAAGGCGGCAACAGCGTCGCCTTCCCAGGAGAGGAAGACTGCAGTGGGGGTCTCCTCCTCAAGGATCTGACGGATCATCTCTGCCGAGATGGTGTAGCCCGCAAAGAATCCCCCCGGCCACCCTTCCTGGCTGTCCTGCAGCATCCGCACGACCATGGGCAGGTCTGACTCCTGGAGTTCCGTGATCCGCCGGAACGCCACAGATCGATTCGCCGGCTCTACCACAGGTGCCCCCTTCACTGGCGTCACACGTGCGTGCCGGGATGCGTACGGACTTGTTTGCCTCCCGAATTCCAAGGATTTTGCAGTGTACCGTCCCAGAGTCGACACCAGCGCCGGCACTCGCCCGATGGCCTGGTCAGCTCGCAGCACGGGAATCGCTAGCGCAGGATGGGCTCGACCGGTCGAGCCTTGACTTGTCTTGGAATCAACGCGGGTGCTGTGCTCAGAACCTGTGCTTTGCTGCGACAGTAATCGCTCAACCCGTGACGACAAGCGGAAGCACATACAGCAGACCTTTACAGGAGTCGTCGTGACACGCGGATGTTAAGACTGACCAGAAGCACGATAGACACCTTGATGGGATAGGCCGCTGGTCACCACACCACTCGACTGCAATATGATTTACCGGCTGACCTAGAGGTGTGATAATGCTTGACTCGCTGTAGGTCGTGACGTATCTTTCTTTGGTGTCCGGTGCGTGCCCGACCAAGAACATTATGAGAAGGGAAAGTTGGGTGCAGCCAGCCGTCCCTATCACTGATGCTGGCTCCGACTACGATGTGAAGCAACCGATCACGCTCGTGCTCCGCAGCTTGCTTCCCCAGCTGCGACCTGCTGAGCGGCGCGTTGCGTCGTTCGTCATCGACAACACCGATCGCAGCCGCCATCTCACTATTACGGAGCTCGCAGAGGCGGTCGGCGTTAGTGTCGCGTCGGTGACTCGCCTCACGCACGCTGCAAGCTGCCACGGCTATGCCGAGTTTCGCCGCCGCCTTATCGAGGAGGTTGTGCGGTCGCACGTCCAGGGTTTGGAACCGGTACAGGAGGAAACGGCCGATCCCACCACAGCGCGCTCTACGGAGGACATCGTGGAGGGCGTCTTTCGCCTCTCTATTCAGTCTCTGCTCGAGACGCTGCAGGTGCTCGACGTGGCTGCTATCGAGCGAGCCGCCGACGCGCTCGCACAGGCGCACATGGTCTACTGCTTTGGTATCGGCTCCTCAAGCCCCATAGCGGTTGATGCTGCGTATCGACTCTTGCGTGTCGGTGTAGCGGCTCACGCAGAAGTCGATGCCCATCTCCAAGTGGCGCGAAGTGCCGTGCTGACCTCGGGCGATGTGGTCATCGCGATTTCCTTCTCAGGCGAGATGCAGGAGACGCTCGATGCGGCGCTCATCGCGAAGCGTGCCGGTGCGACGGTAATTGCAATTACTAACTTTCCGCGTGCCCGTCTGGGACGACTCGCCAATATCTGCCTCTTCACCGCGTCGCGTCAGCCCAAATGGCGACAAGATGCTGTGCCTGTACGGGTGGTGCAGCTCACGCTCATTGATGCACTGTGTGTCTGCCTCATGCGTCGCAACACCGCGCGAGCGGAAGGTGCGGTCCGTCTCATTCAAGATGCTCTCGTGTGTAAGGGACCGCGCCATCAACCTGGCTCATCACCGAGCGAGCTACCCGATCTGCGCTCCCAATGACGATCTGGCGTAGGAGAATCCTGGCTTGCTGGCGACCGGAGCCACGGGACTTCAATCGTGTGCCACCAGATGGAATCGTATGAGCAGAAGTGCTGGGCCTTCGTCTGACCTGCACGAGTGATTCGAGCAACCGTGGAAGAGTAGGAAGAGTAGAGAAATGCCAAAGAACCTCTGGGATGATTCCAGCGCCCCCGCTGATGAGGGGCTTGTTGCCGTCACCTATCGCTCCCGCCTGTTGGGCAGCGATCGCAGCGTCTGCAACATCTATGGGGGCAATACCTCGGTCAAGTCGAAAGAGATCGATCACCTGGGGCGCTCAGTGGAGGTGCTATGGGTGAAAGGGAGTGGCTCGGACCTTGGGACGATCACCGAGCGCGGCTTCGCCGGTCTGAAGCTAGATGAAGTTCTTCCGCTCTTCGCCCGGCACAGCATGACGGATGAAGAGATGGTCGCCTATCTCGAGCGCACTACCTTCGAGCCCGGACGGCCACGGCAGTCGATTGAGACGTTGCTCCACGCCTTTGTACCAGCCCAGCACGTCGACCACACCCATCCCGATGCCATCATCGCCCTCGCTTGCGCACCGAATGGTCGGGAGTTGATGCGCGCCGTCTATGGTGATCGAGCGACGTGGGTTGACTACATCCGGCCTGGGTTCACCCTCGCTCAGCAGATCGGTCAGGCCGTCCGCGAGAACCCTGCGGTGGAGTGCGTAGTCATGGGGAAGCATGGGCTGGTCACCTGGGGAGACACTTCTCGGTCTTGCTACGAACAGACCCTCAAGATCATTGGTGAAGCAGAAGAATACATCCGCCAGCATCTTCCAGCTCAACCCTTCGGTAGCATCGCCATACCACCCCTGGAGCCGGCGCAGCGCAATGCACTACTGCTGCAGCTGCTTCCCATCCTGCGTGGAGCTTGCTCCGCCAGTGGTCCCATGATTCTGCAGGTCACTACAGACCCAGATGTGCTCGAATTCGTAGGATCTCGCGCCGGGCATGAGCTCTCCCAGGTCGGTGCAGCCTGTCCGGATCATCTCGTCCACACCAAGCGAGTCCCGTTATGGGTGGACTGGCGACTGGAAGAGGGGGCCAGCGCACTATTCGAATGTTGTCGGGCGGGAATCGAGCAGTTCACAGCACAGTATCAAGCCTACTTTGAGGAGCATGCCCAGGTCGGTGACCGCATGTTCCCGCCGGTGCCACGGGTCATCCTCATTCCTGGAATCGGGATGATTACATCCGGCAGTGATGCTCAGGCAGCAGATGTGTCGCGGCAGCTCTATCATCGTGCCATTGCGGTGATGCGTGCTGGTCAGGCCTTTGGCGGCTTCACGTCGCTCAGTCCCGCCGAGTCATTTGCCGTAGAGTACTGGCCTCTCGAACTCTACAAGCTTACCTTGAAGCCCGCGCCGCGCGAGATGGTCGGCAAAATAGCTCTTGTCACCGGTGGCGCTTCGGGGATCGGTCGGGCAGTAGCGCGACGGTTAGCGCAAGAAGGAGCGCACGTCGCTATCGTCGATCTCAACTGCGAAGGCGCCGAGACCGTCGCGACGGAGCTGTGTAATCGCTACGGTCTGGCTCGAGGGCTGGCACTGCAATGTGATGTCACGTGTGAAGAAGCGGTCATCAGTGCCTTCCAGCGCACGATCCTGGCGTACGGTGGCGTCGACATCGCCGTCAACAATGCAGGCATCGCAAGCTCCGCTCCCATCGAAGAGACCACCCTCAGCATGTGGGAGCGTAACCAGAATGTGCTAGCGACTGGGTATTTCCTCGTTGCTCGCGAAGCGTTCCGGCTGTGGCGTGCTCAGGGCATCGGCGGCAACCTGATCTTCGTCGCCTCGAAGAACTCGGTGGTCGCCGGCCGCAACGCCGCTGCCTACTCGGCAGCCAAGGCGGCCGAGCTCCATCTTGCCCGCTGTCTCGCTGAAGAGGGAGGTGCGGCAGGGATTCGTGTTAACTCCGTACTGCCCGATGCGGTGCTACAAGGGTCAAGCATCTGGGATGGCCGCTGGCGCGCCGAGCGCGCGGCCACCTACGGCATCAATCCGGAAGAGCTCGAGGCATACTACCGAGCGCGCACGACGCTCAAGGTCAATGTGTTCCCTGAGGACATCGCTGAGGCAATCTTCTTCTTTGCAAGCCGGGGCTCGAGCAAGACCACTGGCGGCGTGCTCACCGTCGATGGTGGCGTCGCTGCTGCCTACGTACGCTAGGAGGGTGACGATGACAGATCCGTTACGGCTGGGCGTTGTAGGAGCGGGGAGCATCGCCGTACGCGGTATCCTCCCGCACCTCCATCAGGACGATATCCAGGATCAGGTGCGGCTGGCTGCAGTCTGTGACCCTGTCCCCGGGCGGGCGCAGGCCGCCGCGGAGCAGTTCGACATCCCTAAGGCCTTCACCAGTTATGAAGACCTGCTCGCTCGCGGTGACGTCGATGCGGTGACAATCGCCTCACCGATCGGCCTGCACTACGAGCAGGGGAAGCAAGCGCTGCTTGCCGGTAAGCACGTTCACTTCAACAAGACAATGACCACCACCGTAGCCGGAGCGAATGATCTCATCATGCTCGCTGAGGCACGGGCGTTGCGCATTGTTGCGTCACCAGGTCAAGTCCTGCGACCTCACGTACGCGCCATTCGCCAGCTCATCCAAGAGGGTGATCTCGGTGTGCTGTGCTGGGCGGCGTGTGGCGCTGCTTTTGGCACCTATCACGAGCGCGAGCGTGTGCGCCAAGGCAACGATCCCCTCTCCAATATCGATCCGTCGTGGTACTTCCGCAAGCCTGGAGGGGGGCCACTCTATGACATGACCGTGTATGCATTGCACGAGCTCACCAGTGTTCTGGGCCCTGCCAAGCGTGTCACCGCCTTATCGGGTGTGCGCATCTCGGAGCGGGAGTTCCGCGGGTGCTCGGTCCCCTGCGATGCCGATGACAACACGGTCATGCTCTTGGACTTTGGTGAGAGCCTGTACGCGTTCGTCTATGGCACTGCTGCGGGCCGGATCACGCGTGGCTTCCAGCCCAGCTACTTTGGTACGGCAGGATCCGTCATTGATTTCTCACTCAATGGCCAACCACTGAATTTCCCAAGACGAGAGGTTGTGGATGCCGCTCCGGACGGCCTCGGACAGCAGTGGGTGTTACCACACGTCGTGGGTGCTCACCGTCGCATCGAGGAGCAACACGTCTACGAAGACATCATGCAGCTCGTGGATTGGGTGCGTGACGGGGTGCCTTCACCCGTCACCGCAGAGCACGCTCGCCACGTCATCGACATCATCGAGAGCGGGTATCGCTCCGCGCAGAGTGGACGCGCTCAGGATCTTGTGACGACCTTTGCCTGGCCGGACTAGAACCGCGTCTATGCCGGCGCCGAGACTGTCTACGCAGTGCGGGAGATTGTACTAGGCAGCGCCGACTGCGCGCCGTGAGCCTGACTGGCCAGCGGCTTGCAGGGTGGAGTGCAGCGGCCTTTCGAGCCCTACTACACCAGCACCGGGAGCGCATCATTCAGCCAAGCGGTCATCCCGCCGAGGAGGTTCTCGACCCTGTGAAAGCCACGTTGCATGAGAACGCTCGCTGCAATACTCGAACGGTAGCTGGTGAGGCAGACCACCGCAACTGGCTCATTTAGGTCGAGCTCCAGCCCATCGAGCTGCTGCGGCAGATCGAGACCGAGTTCGAGGTGCAGTGCTCCTGGGATATGCCCTTCTCTCCACTCATTCTGCTGGCGGACGTCGAGTACACGCACCAGGCCACGCGCGGCCCGCTCATGCACTTCGGCGGCACTGACCTGGGGAATGTGGCCTACGGCAAAGCCGCGCTCAGTCCAGGCATCCATGCCACGGCTCAGGTAGCCGGCAAAATGCTCGAAGCCGACGCGCCAGAGAGCGGTTGCCACAGCATCGCTATCCTCGTCACGTTCCAACACGAGAATCATCGGTACATCCTGGGGCATGAGCCATCCGGCCCACGTCGCCAGCTGGGCGCCGAAGCCGATGTTGTAGGCCTGTGGGATGTGGCCACCGCCAAAGGCGACTGGGACACGCGTATCAAGGACCACAGCGCCGCGACCGGTGAGATGGAGCACTTCATCGGGCAGCAGAGGAGCGAGGTGTGGAACGGGCGCCCTGGCTGCTCCCGCCTGATTACCTGGGCGCATTCTGCGGTAGTATGTGGGGATGCCTGGATTTCCCATGAGCACAAATCCGACGAACTGCTCACGAGTAGGCTGCTGCACCGCTGGGTTCGTCAACTTCTCGTACCCAAGTGGTGAAGCGTGTGCTATTGATCGACTGGCCGCAGAGTGAGCCCGAGCCGTGCGTAGGCATGACCAGGGTGCCATCACCAAGCGGCAAGATCTTCTCGTGCAGACTGTCGTAGAGCAGTGGTGCGAGTTGTCGCCCAAGCTCTTGACCGAGGAGGTCGGGACGGCCGACCGTTCCTATCAGGAGGTCGCCGCCCGTGAATACCACGAGTGGGGCGAGGGGCGTGCGCGACGCATCGAATACGGCATAGCTCACGTGCTCCGGTGTATGCCCTGGAGTGCGGAGCACACGGATGGTGAGCTCGCAGAGGTGCAGCTCGTCCTCATCGTGTACCCCGCGATACGGGAATAGTAGCCCCGCTTCGGCAGAGGCTACGTGCGTCGCGCCGGTCACTTCTGCTAGGTAGCGAGCGCCGGATAGAAAGTCGTTGTGATTGTGTGTCTCCAGCACATAGCGGATGTGCTGGCCATTATGCTTCGCTGCCTGGATATAGATCGATGTGTCCCGTCGCGGATCGACGACGCACGCTTCCCGCGTTTCATCTGAGGCGAAGAGGTAGGACTGATGTCCCAGACCTTCGACGAAGAACTGCTCGAGATACATTCTCAGCCCTCCATTCCCACAACCCAGTGCCGTTGATCCTCTACGCTGCCAGCCCTGATCTCCCCGCATTCGGATTGCGCTCGTGCAGCACGAGGAGCGACGTAAACCGCGAGGTGGGACTAAAGTATTCGGTACTATGCAAGAAAAGGTGAGGGCTGCTCTCTTACGCCGAACGTTCTGTCTAATTCAATGAGACTGGCACCTACCTCCGTGACTTCGACAGGTGGAGTTGCTCTCTTGCGTTGAAAGTTCTCTCCAAGAAGGCAAGGGGAAAGCTTCAAAACCCAGGAAGATCATGCGCAATGTAGTATAGAGTAAGGAGGTTCAAGGATGAAGCCACACCACCGTGAAAGAGACATCAAGCATTTCGACCGGTGGGCGAGGACCTATGACAATTCTTGGCTACAACGAGCCCTTTTTGATCAGGGAGCGTGCTTGCCCTAGCAGTGGAGATCGTTCACCAGCCTGCTACCGTCCTCGATGTTGGTTGCGGAACGGGGAGACTGTTACGTCGAGCTTCTGGCTATTGGCCACAGGCGCGCTTGATTGGCGTAGAGCCGGCACAGGGCATGATAGCGATGGCGGAACGCTTAACGCCGCAGGCCGTTTTTTCTCCTGGAGCGGCAATGACTCTGCCGCTCCAGGACGCCTCGGTTGAACTGGCGTTGAGCACCATCTCTTTCCATCACTGGCAGGACCAGGCAGCAGGCATAAAGGAGGTCGCGCGTGTGCTCCGTCCTGGAGGATACTTTATGGACTTTACGTTTTCAGACTGGCTTGTGCAAACCTTCCGTCTGAAGCGCTTTCATAGTCCAGTGCGACTGCGAACGCTCTTTGGCCAAGCGGGGTTACAGGTCCGGAGGCAGGGGGTACTCACTTGGCGCAGGGCGCTCGCTACTGTCGGAGAGAAATGAAGAGGGCCACGAACATCTGCATCATCGGCTCTGACCACTTAGGATTGTGCCGGCACGCGACGACACACAGGCCCATCAACAGGTGCGTCTTGCCGGTGCCGCAGTCGCCCAGAAAGACCACCGGTTCGGCGCGCTCAATGTAGCCGCCCGCCGCTAGGTAGTGCAGCTAGGCGGCGGAGACCGCTGGCGTCTGGCGGAAATTGAACTCCTCTAGCGTTTTGACCCGGGGCAGGCGCGCCTCTTTGAGCCGCCGAGCGATGGCGCGCTGCTCGCGATCCGCTAACTCAGCCGCGAACAGCGCTTCCAGGTAGCTGAGGTAAGGGTGATGTTCGCGCTCGGTCAGCGGCCCAGTCGTCGCCACTGAGCCAGCAGCTTGCTGCCGGCCAGCGCCAGGTGTGGGTGGAACCCCTCTTCGCCGCGGCCAAGCACTGGCACGGCCTGACGCGCTTTCGTCTGCGCGGCCTCGCCAACGTCAATAGCCAGGGGTAGTGGATTGTCGCCGATCAGAACCTCAAGCGCTAGCTCGCAGCGACGAGCTGGGGCCGGCGCCATGCCCTTTGTGGCAGCTTCCTGCCCGCCAGGACCTTGCCAGTGGCAGCCGTTGCCGCCTTCGACAGACCCCAGTCGCGTAGGTCGCCGCGCCAGACGCGATGAAAGCGGTTACTGCGCCGCTGCCAGCGGTCACCACTCTGTGATCCGCCGGGGGTTTTCAACACGCTGGGACGTTTCTGAGACAAGGAACCGGGAAGAACACTCCAATCATTCCTTCAGAGTAATCAAGCGAACAGCAACTGTTGCACAATCCTATGTCACAATCAGCGTCGCAACTGGTCTGAAAGCGTACCGAGGAAATACCCCGTGCTATCCTCCCTCCGTGTCCTGTGACTTGGGATGCCGGTGCTCACGTGCTCCGAATTGGGCAGCGATCGTATACCTGCAAGAGAACAGACACTATGATGAGTAACTTCACCATTGAACCCTCCTGGAACTCCAGCGACCCAGCATCCGCGTGCCGCCACACCTGTCTACGATGGTCGCTGGCTCGTCTTGAGTGTCCAGCGCCGCCAAGGAGCACCGCTGTCAGGGGATCGCTGGTTCACGGACGATGGCATCGCGCGCGAGATGGTGGGCAGCGAAGTGCTCGTCGTCGATACGGAGAGTGGCGTCACGCTCCGACCCTTTCCGGAGGCGGGCTGTAGCTGGGGAGCGCGCTGGTCGCCGGATGGCCGGCCCCTGGCAGTGTATGTTCAGTAGAAGGGGCCGCCATGTCTCGGCATCTGGTCGCTCGCCGGCCACGAAGCGCGCCTGTTCCGGCAGGCGGAGGTGCGGTCGTTCTTCGGCTTCGAGGTGCCGTGCTGGTCGCCCGACGGTGCTGCCGTCGCACTTAAACTCCGGTCGTCGACTCCGGAAGCGCTGTCACCTGCTACGCCGCAACTCTCCCATGTGACGGTCTTCACCTTCGATCCAGCCAGCCGAACGCCCTCCCGTGCCCCCGCCTTTGCCATGAAGCGTAGCCGTGCCGACCAGACCGTGGGGCGGTTAGACAATGGCAAGCGTGCGCCAGCTGGCTATGGGCTGGCACGTCTCTCCCCAGGGCGAGGTGGCCGTCCTGTGGATAGTTGACTTCGCGTCGGAACGTCAGCAGCTTTTCTACGACCTCGCCGTCTTCAACGCCGCCTAGGGCAGCGCGTCGAGCTGCCGCGCTATCGTGGTGAAGACCACTGACCGGGAATGTGGTCGGCGCCCAACGTTCGTGACCTCGCGACCCGCGTCCTGACTTGGCTTGCTTGCTACCTCAAGCCCGGCGGCGTCGCAGAGAGGGAGGCTGCCAAGAAGGACGGCGGCTGAACATCCCTGTCTCGGGATGATCTCGACGCGACTTCGGGGCGGCGATAGCCGTGAAGTCTCATTCTACGAACTCGAATCGTCTCCTGGAGGGACAGCGGCCGATCCTCGTGAGCCAGTCGTGCCGACGGTCTTCGTATCGTAACCGGTAGGACTATAGTTCCAGGATCGGTCGAGATCTGTCTACATTCCGGCACACTTGGATTGACTACTGAGCGTGCAGGAAGGAGCGGGGTGGCAAAACGGCGCTCTTTGGCGATCTTCGCGCTGGTGCTTCTCGCGCTCGCCCGTGGAGCCCTCCGTTCTCATGCGGACGCAACGCGTAGTGCTGAATCCCAGCTTCGGCAGAGTCAGGATGCCCACCGTCAGGCAGAGCAACAGCTCCAGGCCGCTCACGGCGACATCGCTGCCCTCCAAGCCCAACTGGCAGCGAACCAGACGCAGGTCGATGCGGTGCAGCAGCAGATTACCCTGGTCCAGCAGCAAGCGAATGCCCACACAGGTGCGCTTGCTGCACACGTCAGTCAACTCTTGCAGCAACTGGAGGCGGCACGCACTTCGCTTGCCAAAGAGCAGGGCGATCTCGGCGCGCAGCGCACCGCGGCAGACGCCCGGCTGACTGATCTGCGCCAGCAACTGCTGGCGTTGCAACAGCAGATGCAACACGTGGAAACCCAGAAGGAACACCTTGACAGCGAGATTCCCCGGCTGCGGGAGCAGGTGCAGCAGGGAGCTGCAGCGATGGCGCGTGACCAAGCGGCAAGCAATGCCGCGCTCGTGCAGATGTACAAGCTTTCGCAAGTCTCTGCGCTACAGCTCGTGCTGCGCTCCCAAAATATCAGCGACGGGTTGGACCGGATGACGGAGCTTGCGCTCTTGGCCCAGCACGACCGGCAGCTCCTCTTCCGAGTGGGTAACGAACACAGTCTCCTCCGGTTCCGACAACAGCGCCTGAACGATGACGTGCAGGCGACAGAGCAGCTCGCAACGACGCTACAGACCGATCACACGCAGTTACAGGTGCGCGCCCATCAGGAGACCGCCGTTCTCACCCAGCTCCAGCAGCAGCTCGCAATAGCGGAGACTCGCTTCCATCTGCAAATCGGCATGCTCGACGCAGCCATTGCCGCGACCCGCCAGCGGTTAGCCCGGACGCAGTCCTCTTACGCTGCCATCGAGCAGCCGTTGCAGACGAGGCAAATGCAGCTTGGTGTGATAACCGGCACGCAGCAGGTGCGGCTCGGACAGCTCGAACAGACGGCACGACTGGCTGCTCAACGGGCCGCTGCCGCCGCTCGCGCTCAGAGTGCCGCGCAAGCGCTGAAGCAGCGCTTGCGCGCCGCCGCCCGCACCCATCCCGCCATACAGACCGTCGCCAACGTGCTGCCTTCCCGGCCGACTTCGAATCCCTTCCCCTATGGACAATGTACGTGGTGGGCGCTCTCCAGGCGTCCAGACCTCGCCGGCAGCGTCTGGGGCAATGCCTGGCAGTGGGCAAGTGAAGCGCGCGTCAATGGGCGGGCGGAAGGCACGACGCCGCGCCTTGGCGCTATCGCCGTCTTTCAGCCCGGCGTTGAAGGGGCCGACTGGGAGGGCCACGTCGGCTACGTCACTCAAGTGGGCAGCAACGGCAGATTCGCAGTGAGCGAGATGAACTTCTACCACTGGGCGTTCGTCGATACGCGCTGGACCTACACTGGCTGGGGCGTCACCTTCATCTATGGCTAATGTCTCTGGCGACAGACGCTGAACACATCGTGGAACGGGGCGATGCAGCCAGACTGGCCGGGGATTACGTGCAGACCGCGGGCTTCTGAATTCTCCCCGGCCACACGCTACACTTAAACCGACGAGTAAGTCGGTTTTGGGAGGTGCGGACTGTGCGGGCAGAGCAAGAACGCGGTCGCCTGCGCTACAAGCGCATCTTGGACTCGGCGGCGCAGGTGTTCGCGCACGCCGGCTATCGAGACACGTCGATGGACGCCATCGCCGAAGCGAGCGCAACATCCAAAGGCGGCGTTTACTTTCACTTCCCCACGATGCGGCTCCGCAAGAG
>JAMCTA010000135.1 GCA_023381895.1 Chloroflexota bacterium | reverse complement strand
GCAGGATTGCCAGACGGGGTATCGAGTCCAAGGAAAGGTTGGGCCGACACCGTTGGGTGGTAGAGCGCACACTCTCCTGGCTCAATCGCTACCGACGTTTGAGGGTTCGCTATGAACGGCGGGATGACATCCATCAGTCCTTCCTTGATCTCGGCTGTGCCCTAATCTGCTGGGGCTTCGTACAACGGTTTTGTTAGGCGCTCTTAACTGGGCCAGGGGGACTTGAGCAGACCGTGGAGAAGTTGGATGCTGGGACATGAGAAGTGGGACCTTCAGCAAGCCCCTCGGAGCTTGAGAGGCCGCAACGTGAGGCTAGATAACCTGGCGTTGGTTCCAGCTAGCCTGCTGGAGAGCAAGGCCAAATATCAGTCCATAGCCAACGATCTTCCCCAGGGAACAGTGCTGATAGTCTTGCCGCAAGCGGATAGCGCGGCTAAGGCGACCCTAGAGAAGGTGGCCGATCGTCTCCAGGCCAAGGGCCAGAGCGTGACCGTTCTCTCAGCAACTAGGATCGACCACCGAGGAAGATGCGGTGGCCGCACGGACATCGCGCCAGGGGCAGCACGAGGATTGCTTAACCGACCTTTATGCTGATTGTCTGTGGCCATCTACCTTACTGTATCGCCGGTGGCCAGTGTTGAGATCTCGTTGGTGTTCGGTGTCAACTGGAACTGCTTCTTGCTAAGTGTCGGCCCGATCTTCCGAAGGCGAAGAGGGTGTATGAGCGGTCATGTCAGGTAGGTCTGAGCCGACGCAGCATAACTTGAGTCATCTCGCCGCATTGTTACCCTGATTTTCCCATCGCGTGATGCTCACGTGAGCCTGACGTGGTTTGATGGACTCATCGTTGCCCGGTAGGATGTGACTCTCAGCAGACGTAGACATTGAGGTGCAGGCAGAAAACTCTCACCAAATGGCAGGGATTGGGGAACAGGCGACACCTTTACGGAAATATGGTGAGCCGTGTGGGATTCGGACCCACGACACCCTGATTAAAAGTCAGGTGCTCTGCCACTGAGCTAACGGCCCCTTGATGACTCCGGCGGGCTCCCGGTGCCCACATAATTATAGCATAGCCCATCTCACTGTGAGCTACGGCCCCAAGGCGGGCTATGCTCTACATCCCCTCCACAGCCACAACGGCTAGTGGAAGAACCGC
Source organism: Chloroflexota bacterium (assembly GCA_023381895.1). The sequence goes on along the minus strand of JAMCTA010000135.1, from coordinate 1,459 downwards.
CCCGCATCAATGACGATGTTCTGTCCGGTGGTGCTGTCGGTCCGGCAGAAGGCAACCACCTGGTCGGCGACGTCGTCCTTGTCGACCGTTCGCTTCAGGACTACCGTGCGCACGGACTGCTCGCGGTACTCGGGTGCCAGGTTCTCCGTCATCCGGGTGCCCTGCATCAACCCGGGGCCCACGGAGTTCACGATGATCTCCGGCGCCAGGGCAACGGCCATACAACGCGTCAGGTGGTTGAGGGCTGATTTCGAGACCGCATAGGCGATACTGCTGCCGCTCGGGTAGTGGCCGGCCACCGAGCTGATATTGACGATGCGGCCCTGCCCCTGCGCCTTCATAACCGGCGCTACCGCCTTGATGCAGAGGAAGGGATTGGTCACATTGTAGTGCAGGATCTTGTTCCAGAGCTCCAGAGTCATGCCGTTGAGGTCTTTAAACGGGACCCACTGGTTAAAGGCAGCGTTGTTCACCAGGATGTCTACTCGGCCGAATTCCTTCACGACATCCTCCACCATCTTCGTGACGGCAGCGGGCTCGGTGACATCGGCCTGTATGGCGGCACAGTGCGGTCCCATTGCGGTCAGCTCCGCGGCCCACTGGCGGGCGGCATCGTGGGATGACAGGTAGACTACCGCTATGTGGGCGCCTTCCAGAGCAAGCGCCCGGCAGATGCGGCGGCCGAGCCCGCCGGTGCCGCCGGTCACTATGGCCACTTTGTCCTTAAGTTCCATTCTACTTCCTCCTGTAGGGATGATTGCTGAAAAGTTCCTATGTTCCTTTGGGACACCACCGCGGATGAAAATGCTTCGCTATTTTAAAAGCAGCATACTGCATCGGCCCCACGCTGGCAAGACGCTGCGTGCTGCAGCCGTGAACCCGGCGCAGGTCGAGGAACCCGTGATGCACATTAAAAGACGAATAGGGTAGCCAAGGCAAGATCCTGCCGTCCAAACTGGCGGCTGAGCAAGATACCAAGGTTGAGGGCAGCCAGTTTGGCAGCCACCGTTGCCAGCAAGCCCCATCGACTACGGCTTCCAGGCAAAGGCAGCGAGAATACCTCCTGGAGATGGTCGAAGGTCGTCTCCACTACCTGTCTCCAGCGGGCATGCTGGCGCTTGATCTGGTCGGCCCCTTCGCCCTGGTATTCCTTGGTCGTCAAGACGCTGGCACCATAATCCTCTTTCCAGTGCTCTATCCAGATGGCGTCACTGAAGTTGCTGTCGGCCACATATGGGCCAGCACTGAGCTTTCCTACCCCGCTGCTGGGCCAGATAGGCCCCTTGGGACCGACATAGTCGCTGCTATTCCTTTTGTTCGATGGTGGTAGATCCTCCTTCTGCCAGGGCAAACTATTTGGGTCAGATCGCCAGCAGAGTAGATACTCAGCCAGCCAGCGCTCCTGGGTGCCGGCTGGACCCAGGAGAAAGCCGGTAACGGCTCCGGTCGGGCTCACTGC
>JAMCTA010000044.1:486-2619 GCA_023381895.1 Chloroflexota bacterium | reverse complement strand
TTGAGGCCGGCGATCTCACCACCGACAATCGACTACTCTGCTCATACCCTGCCGCCCGCGAGCAGATCACGGCACATTTTGTACAAGCGCTACAGGAGTGCAGTCTCACGCCAGACGTCATCGCCGGCGTCGCTACTGCCGGAATTCCCCACGCGGCCTGGCTGGCGCAAGCTCTCAACCTTCCTATGGTGTACGTCCGCGCAGAGACCAAAGATCACGGCAAAGGCCGTCGTATCGAAGGCACACTGACACCGAAGGGACTCACGAGCCGCCGGCCGCCTGACGTGCTCGTTGTCGAGGACTTGGTGACGACGGGCGGTGGCTCCCTCGGCACCGTCGCCGCTGTTCGTGAGGAAGGCGGCGCTGTGTCCAACTGCGTCGCCATCTGTACGTACGACCTGCCCGAGGCCCACCACGCCTTTGCTGAAGCCGCGGTGATGCTCACACCGCTGTGTTCGTTCGATGACCTCGTGACGGCCGCCGGGCAGCGCGGCGCGCTTTCTCACCAGGATCTCGAGCTGGCTCGTCAGTGGCAAGCTGATCCGGTCGCCTGGTCGGCGCGTTATGAGGAGGAGCTTCGTGGCAGCGCCACGCACACTCATCCGTAACGCCCAGGTCATTACCGCTCTCTCCAGTGAGCGCGGAGATGTGCTCATTCAAGGAGAGCGTATCGTCGCTGCCGGTGCTGGCCTCTCCGCCCCCGGTGCAACCATCGTTGATGCTGCCGGCCTGCTGCTCCTCCCAGGACTCATTGACGTCCACATTCACGTACGAGAGCCGGGCGCGGTCGGGAAGGAAGACTGGACATCGGCGACGCGTGCTGCGCTTGCTGGCGGCGTGACGACCATCTTCGACATGCCCAACAATGCCACGCCGACGGTCACTGCGGAGCGGGTAGCAGGGAAGCTCGACATCGCTGCTCGCGGCGCCGTCTGCGACTACGGTGTCTATCTTGGCGCCACAAGTAAGAACGTTGGCCTCGCTGCCAGGCTCGGTGGTGAGATCGCCGGCCTCAAGATCTACCTTGGCTCGACGACCGGCTCGCTGCTCACTGATGACTGGCGACTACTCTACGACCACCTTCGCTCCACTCCAGAAGTCATTCCGGTGGCCGTGCACGCCGAGGACGAGCAATGTCTGCACGCCTTTCAGGACACAAGCGCGAGCGACCACAATCGTAATCGTCCACCGATCTGTGCTGAGCTCGCCGTCCATCACGTCATCACCGCGGCCCGTGCTGCTGGGAGAGGCGCGCACATTGCTCACGTCAGCACAGCCAGAGAGGTGTCTCTCATACAGCAAGCACGTCAAGAAGGCATTCCGATGACGTGCGAAGTCTGCCCGCACCACCTGTTCCTCACCAGTGAGGATGCCCTACTCCTCGGTGGCTGGGGAAAGGTCAATCCCCCGCTGCGTGAGCCCGGCGAGGTGCAGGCTCTCTGGGAACAGCTGGCTCGCGTGGACATCGTCGCCACCGATCATGCACCGCACCGACCCGAGGAGAAGGGTCACGCCTACGAACAAGCGCCATCGGGCTTTCCCGGGCTTGAGACACTGCTCCCGCTCATGTTCCTGGCCGTTCGCGAAGGCCGGCTCTCTCTCCAACACTTCGTGCAGTTGACGTCTACGGGTCCGGCAAACCTCTTCCACACGCATAGGAAAGGCCGGATCGCGCCAGGCTATGACGCGGACCTCGTGCTCGTCGATCTGGCAGCAACACGAGTGATTCGTGCAGGGGCTCTTCAAACCAAGCCGAATGATACTCCGTTTCGCGGTTGGCACCTTCCCGGACGAATCATCGCTGTGTGGCGCCGCGGCGAGCGTGTTCTCACTGACGGCATCCTGACCGTTGAGCCAGGCACAGGAAAGCCGGTCGCACTGGCAACTATCTGAGCCATCCCGCGGGCGTGCTAGCATGCACTATAGAGTCGTCGTACAGTCCGTTCCGGCGTCACTATGGCGTGCTGTGTCACGAAGGGAACCCGGCATCGTGTCTGGGATGACGCGGCTACGTTTGCCGCAATTCTCGCTCCGGCAGCGGATCTTCTTCGCCATGGTGACCGGCGCCTTGATGGTCTACCTCGTCGCGGGTTGGGCGATCATGAACCGAATCTCCGACGCCTTCAACCTGCG
>JAMCTA010000044.1:0-476 GCA_023381895.1 Chloroflexota bacterium | reverse complement strand
GCAGAGCAAGGCCAAGCTTGCCGAACAGTTCTATCGCCAGCAGGAGGACCAGTTGGCCCACACTGCCCACTTTCTCGCTGGCATGACACTCGTAAGCACGGGTGTCTCGTCAAATGATGGATCATCAATTGCAGCTGAGAGCAGCCGCTTGCGCAAATCCACTCAGCTCAATGAAGATGACAGCATCCTTATTTATGACAACCAAGGGAAGCTGCTCTACAGCGACTTGAAGCCAGCACCAAAACGGCCGAGCGCGGCCGTCCTCGCAGTGCTCAAAGGGAGCGAGTTACTGGGCTCGGATCTCGACGTTATCGCAGGTCAACCGTCGCTCATCGGCGTGGCCGCGATCCAAGTCGGCGGGGAGCGTGAAGGGGTCGTTGCGGTTGTCAGACCTTTTGATCGCCGTCTCCTCAATGCGATCGAGGCACAGACAGGCTCACCTTGCTTCATTTTCGACGCCAGTGGCCACCTGCTCG
>JAMCTA010000172.1 GCA_023381895.1 Chloroflexota bacterium | reverse complement strand
GCCGCTTTCGCCTGGGCAAACAGGTCGCGCACCCGTGCTGCTCCGACACCGACGATCATTTCGATGAACTCTGAGCCGCTGATACTGAAGAAGGGGACGTTAGCCTCACCGGCCACTGCGCGGGCGAGCAGCGTCTTCCCTGTGCCTGGTGGCCCAATCAACAGCACACCTTTCGGAACTGTTCCACCGAGGCGCTGGTACTTCAGGGGCTCTCTGAGGAAGTCCACAATCTCGACGAGCTCATTCTGTACCTCATCAATGCCAGCGACATCTGCAAACGTGACGCGCTGCGTGGTCTCGCCCGCATCATAGCGGCGTGCCCGGCTCCGCCCGAACCCAAACATTCCCCCTGCGACACTCTGCGCCCGACCCTGGATCCAGATGAATCCGATGATCAACAATAGCGTCGGGCCAAAAGCGATGAGCAGGGTAGCCAGCGGCGAGCGTGGTACCTCGAGAGGCTTCGAGTTGATCGTCACGTTCTTCGACACAAGCAGCTGCTCTAGGTTCTGGTTGTCGGCAAACGTGGGGATCTCGGTCTGAAAGAGTGTGAACGCCTGTGATTTCTGGCCCGCTCCAGGTGTCGCTGGAAGCGTCACCGAAGTCTTGAAGGTTCCCTGAACTGCTGTCCCTTGACTGGTGATCTCTTGAACATTCCCGGCTTGGACCTGATTCAGAAACATCGTGAATGAGATTGTCGCTCGAGATGAAGGCGGAGGAAAGAGCAGCGGGATGAGGAAGAAGAAGACCACCCAGAGAATAATGAACGTAATCCAGTTGCGAGGGGAGCGCATCTGGTCCATCCACGAGGGTGGGCGAGGTTGGGAGCCATTTGATCCACTCGTTGCGGTGGCCCCTCTTCCCTGCTCGGGGCCAGGCGGACGGGGCCGTTGACCAGTTGCGCCATTCAACAGCAACCTGGCGCGGAGGACGAAAGGTGCTCGCACCATGATAACCTTGCTCTCCTTCGAGTCTGCCGCGAGGGTGGTCGAGCGCATCATTTCAACACTCGTCTTAGCATACGCAGTGCCGGATTGCAGGTTCCACCCCCGCGACTTCATGCTACGCCACACTGCTACATTTCTCCTCCAGCCTGTCTAGGAGTTTCATTGGAGATCGGTCTCATGTCTGGCGCATGCAACGCTGCGAGCACAATGCAGCCACTGTAGCGCTTCGCTGCCAATACACTGTGCCCCGCAGGTCTTGCGACGGATCAGCGGAGTCCCGTATACTTCCGGTTGCCATAAGAGAGGACGTGCACCTACCGCTTGTCCTCCAGAAAGCTTGCCAATGCGGTGTCGTCTAGTGGTAGGACGCCTGACTCTGGATCAGGTAGCCGAGGTTCGAATCCTTGCACCGCAGCTCTCCTGCGGCTGTGTAGGCGTGGGAGTAGTGTAGTGTTGTATGCAGCCCACGTATCTTGATTTCCTCCGCGAGCTGTACGACCACGTTGAGCTTTCTCTCTCGGATGCTGGCCTGGCAGCGTCATCATCACTCGATCTCAATGGTGAGTTCTTCGACGCGCAAACGGCAGACGAGGTCGCCGATCGCCTGTCGGTCGCCACGGTCATCGTAGGGCAAGACTGGGATTCAGCAGACCCGGCGGTCCGGCGAATGCTGTTGCACGTTGCTCAGCTCCCATTTGGCACTTTACGCCATCTGGAGGAGCGGATGCGCTACTTCCAGGCTCGATCAGCAGATGACAAGGCCTCCGTGGAGTCGGGAGCTACATCAGACGGCCCCGGCCTCACCGATCCCGGTAGACCTACGCCGTAACTTCACAGCGGGCTGCTGACTGCGGAGGTGCTCTATGAAGGGGGCATGGCGGCTTCCTGGCGATCGGCTTCTCTACCCATCAGAGGCTGACATCGCCGCTTTCGAGCACATTCTGTCCAGCGTGCGCTGCACGCTGTGTAGTGCGGGATACGTCGTCTGCCCGCGTGACTGGAGCGTGCCAGAGCGCACGATCCCCCAACATGCGCTCTGGTTGTGCGTGGGCGGTGATGCGGATATCACCGTCGACGGTGCGCCCTACCGAATAGAGCAAGGCAGCCTATTGCTGATACCGGCTGGAGCACGCCGCCGAGCAAGTCACAACCCGGCCAACCCGCTTCGCGTCTACGTTGTGCGCTTCACAGCGAGGATCCACGGCGTGCTGGACCTGCCCACAGTATTCCCCGCACCTATCGCTTGGTGTCCGCATCCCTGTGCTATGGAGGAGTTGGTTCAAGCAGCGCAACGCATTGTCGCAGAGCTAACGTCCACTAAACTGGGGAGCACGCTGGCCATTAACGGCGATTGCGCGCGCCTCGTCGCATTGCTGTGGCGTGACGTAGCGATGCAGGTTGGGAAAGATCCCTACCCGTCTGCCGCACCAGTTTCGGCAGTTGCTCGCCTAGCACCCGTCTTTCGGACCATCCAGGCACGCTTTACCGAGCAGCTCACGCTGGCAGAGCTTGCTCGCTCTCTGAACCTTCATCCAGCATACTTCTCGGCGTTGTTCAAAGAGATTACCGGGCTGCCGCCGATGCGGTATCTCACGCAGTATCGGTTCGAACGCGCTCGCGAACTGCTGTTGACCACTAACCTACCCATCAGTTCCATAGCAGCTGAGACCGGCTATGGCGACCCATTCTACTTATCACGCGTGTTCCACAAAGTCGAGGGCATGTCGCCAACGGAGTACCGACGCTCTAAACAAATGACAGTTCTACCTTAAGTCCGTCCATTCCCGATACTGCGGGGGCCTTCGTATCCTGATAAGGGGTATGTACTTGTTCGAAGACGTCGGCACGCGCAGGAATAGGCTCCGCTGTGAGCCAGTATGGACAACAAGCAGAACCACTGCGTCCTGTCAGTCCCACATCCAGGCGCCATCTTTGATCCGCGGTAGTGCCCCGAAGGAACAAGGGGAGTAGTGATGGACAGGTTGCAGTTGCAGCAGCGGTTGTTCACTCGACGTCGCATGCTGGCTGAAGGAGCGGCCATTCTCGCAAGCCTCAGCATGCTCTCTTTGCTTACCGCCTGCGGTAATTCTACGGTCAGCACTGCGACTACCCCAAGCAGCACTACTGCCTCATCGACCCAGGCTCCAGGCGCCTCATCTTCTGCGGCGGTGAAGGCGCCAGTGAGCTCGGTAGCTCAACCGGAAGCTGCAACAAGGCAGGTAACCTGGCTAGTGCCGGAAGATCCTTTGCTCGATAAGTTCGCCGAGGAAGGAATCGTACCGGCGTTCCAAAAGACTCACCCTGCTCTCCGCGTCCAGGTAATCACGCCGGGTAGCACCGCTTATGGTGAGAAGCTCCTCGCACTCGTGGCCGCCGGGGCGGTGCCAGAAGTCTTTGCCACTTGGAGCGGTTCCAGCTTCTTCGAACTGTGAGACCATAAGCTCCTCACAGCTCTGACGCCATACTTCCAGCGAGTGAAAGTCAATACTGACTACATCTTGCCAGAGTACATCAAGGAGTATAGCGTTCACGGGCAACTCTACGGCGTCCCGTGGCTGAGCAACCCCAACTTTCTCGTCTACAACAAGATGCTCTTCCAGAAGTACAATGTCCCCCTGCTATCCTCCGCCTGGAACGACCAGTCGTGGACCACGGACAAGCTCCTGGAGACAGCACAGGCGCTCACCCACGCTACAGGGAACCCGGCAACCTCCACCTACGGCCTGATCATGGGCGCAGGCACCTGTGGGTCGCTCGGTTGGCTCTGGGATGCTGATCCTTTCAACGACAAGGGTGGGCCAGCGGATTCCACGGTGTACCAGGGCAAATCGCTCACCGCAGTGTATCCTGACCGTCCGGGGATGGTCGAGGCGATGACCTGGCTCGCGGATCTCACCTTGAAGTATCGCGTGAGCCCCACCCCAACGGACGCGCAGGCCCTCTCGTCCCAAGGGAATCCGATCTTCAGCGGGCGTGTGGGTATCGTCGAGGTTGCGGCTGGCTGGCTCGAACGGCAGGCGGCGGTCGCGAAGCCGCACTTCGAGTGGGCGATTGCTCCTTTCCCTTGGGGGCCAGGGAAGAGGAACACGTCGCAGCGCGAAGACAGCGCCTGGTACCTCGGTCGAGGCAGTAAGAACTCGGACGGCGGCTTCCAACTCATCCTCTATACTACTCGCGGCGCGGGTGCAGATGCCATGATCCATTTCGCTGAGAACAATCCGCCTCTGTCCGATTCCTCGTACCTGGACAAGTGGACAGGGGGCATTGTAAAGATCCCCGGCTTTGCCATGACTAAAGCGGAGTTCATCGCCGTTTTTAAGGGCGGGATAAAGAGAGGGTTTGGTGACCCTCTTAACATCATCGACAACGCCGCTGAGTTTGTCGACTCGTTCAACCAGCTCATGGCCTCCGTTTGGATCGGGAAGCAGACTCCGCTCGCAGGGCTGCAGGCCGTGAAGCAGAAGTGGGGGAGCATTATCCACGCTTGAGGAGGAACGGTGAGGTTATCTGCGCCTGTAGGAATGCTAGTCACTGGTATTCCGTCACGGCTCGGTAACGAGGAATGGGAACACGCATCGAAATTGAGAGGAGGATAGCCAATGCTTCGCGTGGGGATCGTCGGCGTAGGGGGACGGGCGCAGGTACATCTGCGGGCGTTGGATGCCATCAATCGAACGACCGTAGTGGGGATCGTCGACGCCTTGTCTGAGCGCGCCGAGCGCGCTGCCGCGGAGCGTGGGGCCACCGCCTACCCGAGCGTGGGCGAGATGCTAGTAGGCGCACATCCGGACGTTGTCTACGTCGTGGTACCCTACCACGTCAGCGCCGCGGTAGCTGTTCCGGTCCTGGAAGCCAAGGTACCGCTCTTTACCGAGAAGACGCTGGCGCTGACACCGGCGGATGCTCGCACCATCGCTGCGGCAGCGGAGCGGGCTAGTGTGCCAACAGCAGTGGGCTACCAGTGGCGCTATTCCGACACGGTGGAGCGCCTGCACGAGGCTGTGCCAGAAGAGCGCGTTGGGCTGACAACGGGACACTACTACTCCGGGAAGCCCCAAACGCAGTGGGGGCTACAGCGTCGGTTCTATGGCGGCCAGGTCTTCGCGCAACTGACGCACGTGCTGGATATCTCTCGCTACGTGGCCGGGGAGGTCCAGAGCGTGCAAGCAGCATACGGCCAGCGCATCTGGCCCCAAAGGGAGCGTGAGCCAGGGTTTGACGTCTGGGATGTCTCTGCGGTGATCTGCCGCTACACCAGTGGAGCGGTTGGCAGCTTGCACTGTACGTACGGCCTTGGCGGCAAGGTGAACAGCATAGAACTGCGCGTTGTTGCTCGGGATGAACTGTGGACGTGGACACCTAGCGCGCTCCAGTGTCGGCATACCGACGGACGAGTGGAGACGTGGGAGTCAGCGGTGGATCCGGTGAGGCGCATGCACGAGGCTTTCCTGGATGCCGTCGCGACCAGCCGCCCTGATCTGGTGCGCTCACCGATCAGCGACGCTTTGCAGTCGGCGCTCGTCTGTGCGGCGGCGAACCAGTCGGCGGATACACGTGGGGGCATCCCGCTTAGCGATGTCTAGGCTCAGTGACCAGATCATGCGCATTGGCCGGCAGATGCCTGCTGACTGCGCCGACCCCAGGGGCAAGGAGGCAGCATGACAACAGCACCCATCGAGATCGGCGTTAACCTCGAGTATGTCCGCCACGCCGATCGCTCGTTCGCCTACGGCGTGCGCCGGGCCGCAGAGCTCGGCTTCCGCTTCGTCGAGCCCTGCCTCATGCAGGGGCACTGCACGCTGACGGAAGCTGGTTTCTGCCCTTGGCAGAGCGTGGACAGCGTCGATCCCCGTTCAATGCGCGCTACCCTCGAGGAGTACGGTCTGCGCCCGTCGGCGGTCAGCGCCCACGCGCAGATCATGCAGCCGTGGGCTGCCGAACACCTCATCAAAGCCGTGTGCTACGCTGCCACGCTGGGGGCGCCGATCGTGAACACGGCAGAAGGCAAGAAGCCTGACTGGCTGAGCGAAGCTGAGGCGCTGACCATGATTGGCGTCACCCTGCGTGCGGTGCTGCACGTCGCGGAACAGGAAGGCGTGAAGGTAGCGCTGGAGCCGCACGGCCAGTTCACCACCACGGTGAGCGGCATGCAGCGTCTCCTTGACTTGGATAGCTCGCCGGTGCTCGGTGTCAACTTCGACCCTGGTAACGTCTTCCTAGCTGGTGCCGAGCCAGTGGCGCTGCTCGACGCCCTGGCTCCCCATGTCATTCACGTCCACGCCAAGGATATCGGCGGTGCCCTGCTCGCTCAACGTGGCACCGTTACGGGAACACCGGTCGGAGTAGCTTGCGGCGAGGGTGTCATCGACTGGGTGGCGATCCTGATGCGCCTCTACCGTGCTGGCTTCCACGGCGTCCTCTCTGTCGAGTGTGGCACCGAAGAACAGGCTGCGCGTAGTCTCGCCTACCTGCGACCGCTGCTAGAGGTTGAAGAGAAGGCACGTCCTTCCCATGGTCCGCAGCCGCAAGCATGAAGGAAGGAGAGGTGGTCCGTCGCCGACCAGATTTAAGATATAGATAGCGGGAAAACGGGGGGAGATGGTCATGGTGCTCGGTCTCCATCACGTGTTAGGAGATGCCCTGGCGATTGACGATGGTTCAGGAGGGCTGCTGGCAACCTACCACTATAGTACGGAGGATCTGCGCTCGTATTTCCACCCGCTCGCGCCGCCCGGAGCACCACCGCTCACGCTCGCCAGCCCGCACGACCACACTTGGCATACCGGCATGTTCTTCGCCTGGAAGTTCGTCGATGAGGTCAACTTCTGGGAGCCTGGGCAGGGTCGGGTCGTGTCGCGTGCGCTCACTGTGACGGCGCACCGATCGGATGAGGTGACCTGGTCGCAGGAGAACGAGTGGAGAGCAGGCGCTAGTGGTGAGGGATCGGTACTTCTCCGGGAGCAGCGTGACCTTGCCCTGCAGTTGCTGGACGAGCAGCGTTACGTCATCCACTGGCGGCTGGCGTTTCGTTGTGACAGCGCCCGGCGGCTGCACGCTGATCCAGATCGCGGATATGGAGGGCTCGGTATCCGTCTGATTCGTGACTTCCAGGCACGCCCCAAGCTCCTTGCAGCAGGAGGGCAGAATGACTTGACAAGCATCCGAGGTACCCGCGCTCCCTGGGCTGCTATAGCTGGCAAGTACGATGCCACGCATGAGTGGGCGAGCCTCGTTATGTTTGAGCATCCATCGAATCCGAATTTTCCCGCCCCTGTCTTCCTTGGCAAGGATCTCTGCGCTATGGCGTTTCTCGGCAGTGGATTCACGTTTGGTCGTAACTACACTATTCAGCCGGATATGCCGCTGACGCTCCGCTACACCGTGCTCGTGCATCGAGGTGAGATTTCCGGCGATGAGTGTAGGACTGTTGAAAAGACTCTTCTGGAAGTAGAAGTCTAGAGCGAAGCGCCAAGGAGAGTGAAAGTGCTCGGGGGAACACCATCAGCCGGGTGCGGGGCGGTGCCGTGAAGCTCTGTGCCATCGTGCCTGGTGACATTGACCACAAAGTTACCACCATCCAGCGCCTAGGCCTATGGGGAACGGGGATCGCCATTGACCTGCAGTGGACAGCGGCGCAAGCGCACGCTGCTATCGCTCCCTTTCGGCAAGCTGGCCTCCAGGTGGTCCAGGTGGTCCAGGTGGGATGCTATCGCAACTTGATCGCCGTAGACGAACAGGTGCGCGGGACCGCCATTCGGGATGTCTGCCGGGCTATGGAACTGGCTGGACTCATGGGGGTACCGGCAGTCATCTGCGGTGGTGGTCACCGTCACCCCGATTACCCGGCGCTCGCGCCAGCAGACGTGCCCGTGCACCATGACACCTGGACTGACCGGGCCATCGACGTGCTGGTCGAGAGCTGCCAGGAGATCGTCCGTATGGTCTCGACCCAGGCGGCGACGCTCTGTTTAGAGCCGTGGGTTATGACGTCCTTGAACTCGCTCCACCGCCTGGCGGCAGTCATTCAGCGCGTCGACCATCCCCGCCAGGCGGTGGAGCTAGATCCCGTCAACCTGATGACGCTCGAGCACTATGCTGATACCGGCCGTTTCTTGGCTGCGTGTTTTGACCTCTTGGGGGAGAAGATCCGGCTGATCCACGCCAAGGACACGCTCCTGCGATCGAGACCGTTCACGTACCACATGGACGAGGCGCCACCAGGCCAGGGGAACCTCGACTACGTGACCTTGCTGCGCCTGGCACAGCACCTCCCCGATGAGACGCCACTCCTCATCGAGCATCTGCACGATGAAACGTCCATCGCTATTGCGCGTGACTACATCGCTCACGTGGCCAATCAGCTCGGATATGCATTGATCTAAGTCTGGATTGGATTTCGCCCTGTAATGGCCTTCCTACAGAAATCCCCAACTTTCTCTTTAATCATGGCAGACTAGTTCAGCGCTCTGGCAACCAGCTCCCATGGGAATCCCGATGCCCTGGCCCGCACATAGAGCAGTTAGCCTGCCAAGATCTCGTGTTCGAGTACCCTTACCGCAATCCCTTCTGTGTGCTCTCGAGGCGTCAATGATGACCGAACATCTCGTGGGCGACTGCTGGTGAGCGACAACTCTCAGGAGTTTCCTCACTTCCATTCCAACATTCGTCCGTGATCTCCGCCGCGCCGACTCTGTTCTGTCTAGCAAGGTGCATTTCGCAGGGCCAGATCAGTTCTACGGCTTTGAAGAGCGGCTGATAACTACCATCAGTCTTACGTGTCAGCGACACCGGATGGTGTAATGCTGCATATCTTGAACTATTCGCCGGTGCTTTGCGCCGAGCAGTGGCGGCAGAAATACAATGTCACTCCCACTTGAAGGTCAACGCCGCCAGCAGGATGAGTACTGCACCCCAGATCGCTTCCTCGACAATGCTGCCACCAAACCCGCTGGCCAGTGTCCCACCGGTCATTGCGGAGCGCAAAGCGTCGGTGAGTGGTGTAGCAGGCAGCACACGGGCTACGACCTGCAGCGCTCCCGGAAGGTGGTCTAAGGGCAGCACCGCATTGCCAAGCAGGAGAAAGAGCAGATAGAGACCATTGGCACCAGCGAGCGTGATCTCTGCGCGGATACCTCCGGCCATTGCCAGCCCTAACCCCGTGAAGCTTGCAGTGCCCACGAGCAGCGCGACCACGGCCTCGATGAGGCTGCCACCCGGCCGCCAGCCGTAGAAGACTGCGGCCACGAGCAGCAACAGCAGCAGCTGGATGACTTCGAGTACGATCACGGAGACGACTTTAGCCACGATGAGTCCTGCTCGAGGCAGAGGAGAACTCCCGAGAAGCTTGAGTACCCCATAGTAGCGTTCGTATGCCGTGGCGATACCGACACTGACCATGCCATTGGAGATCACAGCCAGAGCAAGCATTCCCGGTAGGAGGTAGCCAACCGGAGAGCTGCCACTGCCGGGAAAGCGAACAATCGACAAGCTCGAGAAGAAGATGAGGAGCAGCACAGGAACCGCCACCGTGATGAGCAGGCTCTCCCCCCGGCGCAAGGTCAGGCGCAGCTCCATGCCGACTTGGGCAGTGAGAGCGCGCGGAAGCGTGTGGACGTCAGTCACTCGCGCAGATCCCGTCCTGTGAGCTGGAGGAACACGTCTTCGAGAGTGACTTGGCCGACCCGCAAGTCATCGAGCACTACCTGGTGGTCACGCAGCCAAGCCGTGAGCTCAGCGAGTGCGGCTGCTGGATTCTCGACTTCGAGTTGGTAGCCACCTTTGTCAAGCTCCCGGACCGTGCGCACCAGGGACAAAGCTCGCAACTGCTCGGGCGGCAGTGCGTGCGGAAGGCGAAGGCGGACTACTGTTGTGGTGTCTGAGGTACCGCGGAGCAGCTCTCGCGGCGTTCCAAAGGCAAGGAGTTTTCCATGATCGATGATAGCGATGTGATCGGCGAGACGCTGTGCCTCCTCCATGTAGTGCGTGGTGAGCAGTACGGTGACGCCGCGCTCCCGAAGCTGAGAGACGATCTGCCAGGTGAGTTGGCGCCCCTGTGGATCCATGCCGGATGTCGGCTCGTCTAAGAACACGAGGTCAGGGTTTCCGACGAGAGCCAGGGCCAGGGCTAGGCGTCGCTGCTGTCCACCCGACAACCGGCGGAAGCGAGTTCGCGCAACCTGGACCAAGCCAGCGAGCTCGAGCAGCTCGTCCACCCGGGCCGGGTGCGCGTAGAATCGGGCAAAGAGGCTGAGCATTTCCTGTGGGGTTGCCTGAGGGTAGATGCCACCCTGCTGCAACACGACACCGATACGTTGCTTGAGTGCCCTGGCCTCGCGCCGGGGGTTGAGACCCAACACGTGTACTGCGCCTGCATCGGCCGGGCAATAGCCTTCAAGGATTTCTACCGTCGTCGTCTTCCCGGCGCCATTCGGCCCGAGCAGTGCAAACACTTCCCCTCGCCGCACCGTGAAGGAGAGACTCGCCACGACCTCCTGGCCGCTGTAGCACTTGACGAGACTGTCTACGACGATGGCCGGATCTACACCGGCGTTCAGGCTGGTCTCTACTCGGGGGTACAACATACCCTAGCCACGCGAGCCCTCCTGCTTCCCCTGCCAAGGCTATCAGCTATCCCTCACCATTAGTGTCCCATGGCAGCGACAAGGCTCGCGGCACCCTCTCGACGCGACAGATAAGGCTCGTCACGAACGAGCGGCAAGCGCCCTCCAGCTGGCGCCTGGACTAGATTTCCGCAAACTGTTTCAGTCCATTGGCCACATAGCCCACGATCAAGCCAAAAATGATGTGCATGAGGAACCAGGCGACGTTCGGAACTTCCTGCGCCATGACAGGATCGACCCCATTGAGCGCTATCAAGGTGAGCACGACCCAAGCGATGAGCCCCCATACGAGCCCAGCGATCAGCATAAATCGCAGCTCCGGAAGGAATGGCACGAGAATAACGGAGAAGAGCAGTCCCAAGCTAGCGGCCACAGCCAGATGAATCAGCGTACCTGTGAGCACCTCTTGAAGGTCGAAACCAAGCCACGAGTCACCATAGACGGCATCCGCAACCCACTTTGGAAATGCCCAGAGACTAGGACCGACAATTGCACAGACCAGTGTCATGAGTACCCACATGACGGCGCCACCAATCAGGCCAGCGATGACGCCAATGAGCGCAAGCTTCCAGTAACTCCAGTCGTCGGTGATCCCGCGCCTCGCCACGCGCGTCGCGCTCCCCTGAGCCACGATTATTCCCCCTCAAGTCAACACCCCGGTGCCGGCAGGCCATCGTCGCACCGCAAGGTCAGATTCACTGAGCCGCAGTGGTTGCTGGTAGGAGATGTTCCTCTCCATAGAGGATAGTACAGAGGCCAGGGGAGTTCGTCCAGAAGGGCCAGTCCTCCCTCGGCATTCGACTCCGCCCCCGAGTTTTGGCTGGTAACACCACCGTGGATACCATCAGATACCCACCCCTCGAAGGCATTGTACATCGATTGATGCGCGCTGTTGGCGCCGCGAAACCAAGTGCGAGCAGCATGGCTCAGGTCTGAGTAGCGCTTCTCCCCTGTGGCCTCGGCAATAGTCAGCAAGTTAGCAACGATGCAGCTCACCTCGTAAGCAATCATCGTCTCGCCCATGAGTCCGTGCTCAACGAGAGGGACGAGCAGTCGGTCCACCGAATCGCGCGCGACGCTGACCCACTCGGCCTCTCCCATCATCATGCCTGCTCGAGCAAGCGCTTGAGGCTGCAGATAGCCCCAGAGGTGAGGAGGATCACCTTCATCGTGGTAATTCCTCAAGATTCCTGTCTGTGCTCGCGCCTCGCTCACGGCTTGGCACCACCGGCGAATCGCCTTCTCGTAGCGGCTGCTCGGCTGGACAGCCTGCACATCAAGCGTCGCCAGGATGTGAAGGGCGAGGATATCAGCCCCTTCACATCGATCGAAGACGGTGTTGAACACACGCTCGAACGCCGCGAGATAGGTCTCATTTCCGGTCGTGGCGGCGGCGAGCGCCATAGCTCTCATCGCCCGAGCGTTCCAGAAGGCGCCTTCCGGCTGTGACGTCGGGCCTGTGAGGTTGACTTCACCACTCCAGCTCGTGATGAAGTTGACGAACCGTCCCGATGGTTGCTGCAGGGCCAGAATGAAGCGCAGGTAGCCCTCCGCTTCCTCGACCGCTTCAGGTAGATCGAAGACCCGTCCAGCCTCGAGAAAGAGACGGGCGACACGGGCGGCATCGTCGACGCAGGCGACGCCCTCGTAACCGGTATCATCAGCATCATCCAGACGCCACACACCAGAGGCCCGCCGTCCATACACTGCCGGAGCCTTGACTTCAACGTTTCCCAGCTTGAAGCTCCGCGTCAGACGCCGAAGCTGTCGAATCACGAGAATTCTCCTCCCATACCATCACCATTGCGCTTCTCTGCGCCACACTGGGGAGCAACACACGCAGGGATGTTTCCACAAAGTTCAGTCAACTTTATTAAGTCCCACCAGGTCAACAATATACGCCCACTAAACGGGTAGTCTTGAGTAGTCTAGGCTGTTGCCAGGGCGGTGCTGGCGAAGCTAGGAGGGAAGAATATCAGTGCAGTATCGGCGTCTCGGATCTTCAGGACTAAAAGTATCTGTTGTAGGCCTGGGTGGCAACAACTTCGGAGCAGCGGCGGATGAAGAGCGGAGCATTCGCGTGATCCGCCACGCGCTCGCCACTGGCATCAATATGATCGATACGGCAGACGTCTACAGCCGCGGCATTTCAGAGACTTTCGTGGGAAAGGCTCTTGCTGGTCGCCGCCATGAAGCAATCGTCGCCACCAAGGTACGCGGCACGATGGGGCCAGGGCCAAATGATCAAGGCCTATCTCGTAAGCACATCATCAGTGGCTGCGAGGATAGTCTGCGCCGCCTGAACACAGACTACATCGACCTCTATCAGGTGCACTCCTTCGATCCAGAGACCCCACTGGAGGAATCGCTGTCAGCGCTCGACGATCTGGTGCACGCAGGCAAAGTTCGCTACATCGGTTGCTCAAACTTTGCAGCTTGGCAGCTCATACACGCACTTTGGATCTCGGACAAGCACAGCTTTGCACCGTTCATCTCCGTACAGCCGCACTACAACATGTTCGTGCGTGATGTCGAGAAGGAGCTACTCCCCGTCTGTGCTAAATTCAGCATAGGTGTGATTCCTTACTTCCCTCTGGCGAGTGGTCTTCTCACCGGCAAGTACGAACCCGGCAAGGAGCCCCCTCCAGACACTCGCGCCGCTCGGAATCCTCGACTCCGCGAGCAACTCACCGCAGACCGCCTCGCTATTGTTGAGAAGCTCAAGACGTTCGCCCAGCAGAAGGGCTGTACAGTGGCGCAACTCGCGGTCGCTTGGCTTGCGGCTCACCCCGAAGTGAGCACAGTCATTGCCGGTGCGACACGGACGGAGCAGATCAATGAGAATGCAGCGGCTGCTGATGTGCTGCTGTCCGCTGCCGAAATGGAGACCATCGAGCAGATCCTGCAAAACTAACGATCCTTGGCGTGCGGGCCGGTGCTGGGAGCGCGTCTGCACCCAACGTCGGCACTGGTCGGTGCCCGCTGGAGCTATCAGGTGGACGCGAGGGTGGCAGCACTGAGCTCTTCCTCCCTCGCCTCCTCGGCAAGGGCCGCAAGCAGGGCATTCTCTTCCTGGATGGCAGCTTCCACCTGAGGAACCTCCTCGAGGCCCTCCCAGTCCACCAGCTCCTGCAAGCGCACGAGATCCCGCCGGACCAGCCCTT
>JAMCTA010000052.1 GCA_023381895.1 Chloroflexota bacterium | reverse complement strand
AAGCGGAAGACAGCTCCTTTGCCACGGGTGCCATTCCACCAGGGACGCCGGGACCGCCGTGGATGACAGCTATTCTGAAAGGAGGCTTACCATAGGTTCTCAGGTTCTCTATGCCTGCCTCTTCTCTTGATCAGGCGTGGAAGACGTGCTGTCCCGTCCGGCCACGCTTCGGAAATGCGGAGCCAGAGCCACACCATTCACATCATATACCATGGTAGCTCAAGGCTCGCCGAGCGAAGTTGTTGCCTGGTACCGTCTCTGACCGCTGCATACACGTGGTAGAGCCAGCGGCGTTGAGACCGGCGCTGGCGTCCAAGCTATGTTCGCCGCCTTTATCCGGTTGTTAGGCCCGGCGGGTCATTTCCTCGCGCAGGTTCTGTTACTGAACTGGTGAGGAGGCTTGTGGCGGACGCACTTGCGCTGTGTCATGCAGTTGGGACTGGGGATCACGGGTTTTCCACCCCAACGCCGGTACGCCCCGCGTCGCCCTTAGAGGCTTCCCCAAGCTGAGCGTCTGACCGGAACGAACCAAAACGCAACCATGTGTGATCGCCTTCCCAACACTGGCTCGTCACACTCAACGGTTATGGAGGGCCATACCAGTGAAGGCAGTGTGGTCTGACCGCTCGGCACGTCTTGTCGGGTCAGAAGGGGAACCACCAATGCAACGCTATGGGTCGCAGGAAGCGCCAAGGATCGCCTACCTCATCAAGTGCTTCCCGCGTGTCTCGGAGACCTTCATTCTCCACGAGGTGCTGGAACTAGAGCATCAAGGGCTTCCGCTGCGGATCTTCTCGCTACTCGAGCCGTCGGGGGGCAAAGTGGCGCAAGCGGTTCGGGACGTACAGGCTGCCGTAACGTACGTTCCGCAGCGCTCTCCGAGAGGCGTCCTGGCATTGCTCGCTGCTGCTGGCCGGCGCTTCGCCAAATCACCCTGGCGCTTTCTGCATACGGCTGTTGGCGCCGTCACGCGGGAGCCCGCGCGTTCTGCGCTTCGCCACCTGCTCTACGCGACCTATCTGGCTGGGGAATTGGAGCGCGAGCAGGTGACGCACCTCCACGCGCACTATGCCAACACACCTGCCACCGTCGCCCAACTGGTCCACCAGCTGACGGGGATCCCGTTCAGCTTCACCGCACACGCCAAAGACATCTACCTCACGCCACAGGCAGCGCTACACCACAAGATGCAGATGGCGTCCTTTGTGGTCACCTGCACGGCCTACAACCAGCGGTACCTCACCGCACTCGCCGGTGCATCTCTCCAGCAACGCGTCTACCGCATCTATCATGGTTTGAATTTGCGCGCCTTTCCAGTCCTTGGCACCTATGCCTACGCCCGACCCGTACGCCCGCTCGTTCTCGTGGTCGCCCGCCTCGTGGAAAAGAAAGGTCTCCCCGATCTGCTGCGCGCCTGCTGGCTGCTGTGCGAACGCGGCTATGACTTTGACTGTCGTATCGTGGGCGAGGGTGTGCTACGCCCAAACCTGGAGCGGGACATTCGTGAGCTAGGACTAGAGGATCGCGTTCGCTTGTGGGGAGCCGAGGCGCACGAACGGGTGATCGAAATGTACCGCCAGGCGGCGGTGGTTGCGTTACCGTCCGTCATTGGTGAGAACGGCGACCGCGATGGCATCCCGAACGTGCTGGTTGAGGCCCTCTACATGGGTGTACCGGTCGTCTCTACCCCGGTCTCTGGAATTCCCGAGTTGATTACCTCTGGAGTCAATGGCCTGTTGTGTCCACCGCATGATCCTGAAGCGCTAGCGGACGCTATCGCCCGCCTGCTCGATGATCCACTCCTGAGGGATCAGCTCATCCGCGCGGGCCGCCAGACGGTTCTAGAGCGCTTCGACATGGCGAGCAACGCACTGCGGCTCAAGCAGCTATTCCTTGGCGACGTGCCCGGTGTCTCTTTCGCAATGGAGCAAGCCCAGGTGATTGCTTCCTCCGTCGATGAGATGGAAGACCGCGTGCTGGCCGGAACGAGATAGCCAGCACTGAGAGCCGATACTGGCGCCGGTTGGTTAGGGTGGATTGCAAGACCACCGCTGATCTCTTGAGGGAGGGGTAATGTTTGTGGCAATCGGGTACGTCTTGAAAGGCTATCCTCGGCTCTCCGAGACCTTCATTCTTCAGGAGATCCTCGGGCTGGAGCGGCGGGGATTCGACATCCAGCTCTATCCTATCATCAATCCGAACGAGCGGCTTGTCCACCAAGACGCTGGGCGGGTCCGCGCCCCCATTCAGTACTTGCACGATGGCCAGTGGGCCACCGCAAGAGCTATGCTGCAGAGCCAGGCCCGGTTGCTGCGCACCCACCCCTGGCGCTTACTCCAGGTCTGGCTTTACGTTCTGCTCCGGCGCCGTCACAAGATGACGGTGCAGCGTCTACTGGAGGCAGGCCGTCTCGCGATGCTGCTGGAGGAGCGGCATGTCGATTACCTGCATGCGCATTTCGCGCACGGCCCTGCCAGCGTCGCCCACTTCGTCCATCTGTTGACTGGCATCTCTTTTAGCTTCAGCGCACACGCTAAGGATGTGTATCAGTCGACGCCGGACCTGCTGTGCGAAAAGATCCGGCGAGCCGCGTTTGTCGCGATTTGCGCGGAGAGTAGCCGGCGCTACCTGGCAGACCTTTTCGCGGGCCAGCCAGATGCCGTGCAGCAGCAGCGCAAGCTTCACCTGGTCTATCACGGTGTGGACGTCCGGCGCTTCTCACCGTCCGGCGTTTCAACGGCCCAGGGCGCTCCCGCAGCGTCGCCGTTGATTTTGTCAGTGGGAAGACTGGTGGAAAAGAAGGGCTGGCCATATCTCATCAAAGCCTGCAAGCTGCTGGCGGAGCGCGGCCATAGCTTCCAGTGCGCCATCTATGGTGATGGTCCACTGCAGGCCGAGCTGCGACGGCAGATCAGCGAAAGCAAGCTGGACGATCACGTGTTCCTATGCGGTGCACGCGCGCAGGAGCAACTCCCCGAGATCTACCGCTCGGCCACGATTTTTGCCCTTGCCCCTTGCGTTGCCGCAGATGGCGACCGCGACGGCATCCCGAACGTATTGCTGGAAGCGATGGCCAGCGGATTACCCGTCGTCACGACACCGGTCGGGGGCATTCTGGAGCTTGTCGAGGCAGGAGACAGCGGTCTCATCGTGCCCGAGCGTGACTCCTGGGCGCTCGCCGGGGCGCTGGAGCAACTCCTGATCGATGCGCCGGTGCGAGATCGGCTCGGTAGGGCCGCGCGCGTGCGGGTGGTGACCTGCTTCGATGCCGAGCAGAACCTGCAGCACCTCATTTCCTGCTTCCCACCATCTGCACAGGTGATCCAACATAATCCCAACTTTCCGGCCACGCAATCGCAAGCTGCTCGTCTGATGATGGATGAAGTGCGAACCTAAGGCGGAGACTCACCACAGGAAGGCCAGTGGCTCCCGATGCTTGCCGAGATGACAACCCTCCGTGCGCTGCCGGCCGGACTGCGCTTCCTCTTCTACTGCCACGACACCTTCGGGCTCGGACACTTGCGTCGCACGCTGGCTCTGGCAGAGTACTTCACGCACGAGCTCCCAGCTGCGGAGGCGCTCATCGTGACCGGTTCGCCGTTTGCGCACGCGTTTTCGCTACCACCGCGCGTGGATTATCTCAAGCTGCCGTCGGTCACCAAGCTCCCGACAGGGGACTACCGGGCCCGTAGTCTGAGTATGGAGTTTACCGCCCTACGAGACCTGCGGGCCGCGCTCCTGCTCGAGGCCGCCCAGGCCTACGCTCCCGACGTTTTTCTCGTGGACCATGCGCCTCTTGGTCTGCAAGGCGAAGCGCTTCCGGCGCTTCGTTCTCTCCGGTCCAACCGCCCAGGCTGCCTGTGTGTCTTGGGGCTTCGTGACATCCTCGACGAGCGGCAGGTCGTGCGGCGCGCCTGGGCGGCCGAAGGCATCTATCCCATTCTGGAGCGCGTCTTCGATCTCATCCTCGTCTACGGTTCGCAAGCCGTGTTCGACGTCGCAACAGAGTATGCCCTGCCGCCGGCAGTTCTGCGGCGTGTGCGTTACTGCGGCTATCTGGACCGCCTCAGCCCGGCAGCAGAGTTGGAGGGGTCGGTCCCCACGAACTGGCGGATGGCCAAGCACGATGCCGCTGGCAGACGACTGGTCGTGCTCACCGTAGGTGGAGGAGGCGATGGCTTCCCATTACTGCACACCTATCTGAAGGGTCTAGCCGGGCGAATGGATAGCTCCATCTCCAGTGTGCTCTTGACCGGACCGCTAATGGACGCGGGAGAGCTGTACGCACTGCGCGAGCTTGCGGATCAGCTACCGTCCGGCACGGTTCGCATCGAGCAGTTCCTGGCCGATCCTCTGCCGCTGTTCCGCGCCGCCGACCTCGTGGTCACGATGGCGGGCTACAACAGCGTCTGTGAGCTACTGGCCTTGCGTCAGCGCATCTTATTCATCCCGCGGGTGATGCCGCGTCAGGAACAGCTGCTGCGGGCCAGACTGCTGGCGCAGCGCGGACTGGCGCAGGTCCTGCACCCGTCCGGTCTGAGACCACAGACCTTGGTGGACAGAGTGCTGGAGGGCCTCGCGCAGCCCCAGCCGGGTCCCCAGCAGCTAGCAACCGCGGGAATCACGTTTAGCGGCCAGCAGCAGGCACTACGGGCGATCGCAGAGGGGCTGGATGTGCTCCCTGACCGGCGGCGCAACGAGGAAGAGGCCGGAGAGCCGGCTGCGTTGAGGAGGATGATGTGAGAATCGCCTACGTCTGTGCCGACCTGGGTATTCCGGTTCTGGGCAACAAGGGGGCGTCGGTCCACGTTCGAGAGTTCACGGGGGCTCTCGCGGCACTGGGACACACTGTCCACATCTTCGCTGCTACGGGTGCGGCAAAAGGCGCAACCCTGGAGGCAGGTGCGACATCTAACACGACAACCGCGGCGTTGACAGTCGTCGCACCCTCGCAGGAAACGCGCGCCGTGGCGAGACAGGTATCGACCAGTCTTCTCCGTCTGGGATGGCAAAGGAACCCAGCGCACCTCACCTCAGAGTTAGAACACGTACTCGCCGACACGCCATTCGTCGCGGCTGCCTTACCGCTCCTCCGTGAGTTTGCTCCTGATCTGCTCATTGCACGCCACGCCATTTTCAGCGTTGCCGGCCGCGACCTCGCACGCGCTCTGAGTTGCCCTTACGTGCTAGAGGTCAATGCCCCCTTGATGGAGGAGCGGCGCCGCTACTGGGGCTTGACACTCGAACGTGTGGCCGAAGCCTCTGAGCGCACGGCCCTTGCTGAGGTGGATCTGGTGGTGGCGGTGTCTGAGGGAGTGCGCAACTACCTGGTCCGCTGTGGCGCTACCCCGGACCGTATCGCCGTCCTACCCAATGGCGTTGATCTGGCACGTTTCCATCCCGGTGTTGATGGCACGGAAGTACGTCGGCACTATGGTCTTGAGGACCGTATCGTGATCGGCTTTGCCGGCAGCCTGAAGCCATGGCACGGTGTGGAGCTACTCATGCGGGCCTTTGTCAGCGTGCGGACGCTGCTGCGACAGCGCGGCCGGAACGGCGATCCAGAGGTGCCCGTCCTCCATCTGCTGATCATCGGGGACGGTCCCCTGTACGCGCAGCTCATCCAGCTGAGCCACGATCTGGGACTGGACGGCGACGCAACGTTCACAGGTGCGCTTCCCCACCACCAGGTCCCGGCCCACCTAGCAGCGGTCGATGTGGCGGTAGCGCCGTATGTGTCTAGCGACGGCTTCTATTTTTCCCCTTTGAAGGTGATGGAGTACATGGCTATGGGAAGGGCGATCGTAGCTCCTACCCTGGGACAGATTCCTTCCCTGCTGCAGGGGTCAGGCGGCGCCTGTGGTGTGCTCTATCAACCTGACTATCTTCAGGATCTGGCCACGGCGCTGCTTCGGCTCGCTTGTGATAGCGCGTTGCGGCAGACGCTCGGCGCCCGCGCGGCAGCGCAGGCGCGCCGGCACTATTCCTGGCAAATGATCGCTCAGCAAATCATTACCCGGGCTGTGCCAGGAAACAGCAAGGCAGAGCCGGTTCCGGTCAGCAAAGGGGCTCCGGTGTGAGCGCTACCGGCAAGAGCAAAATCACACAGAGCCGTCGCTTCATCAGCGATTTCTGGCCTTACACCCGTCCCTATGCCTGGCGGATGGGATTGGCGCTTGGCATCCTGATTCTGGACACACTGGCGAGCCTGGCTGCCCCCTGGCCGGTCAAGTTGATCTTCGACAACGTGTTTCTCCGGAAGCCACTGGGAAAGCCGTGGTCGGCGATGATTCCGGCCACGGTGGCCGGAGATCGGGTGCACCTGTTCGCATTGCTCGTTGCCGTCCTGCTGGGGCTCGCGGTGATCAACGCCGGGGCGACGTACCTGGGAACGCGACTGCTGACTGCAACTGGGCAGCGGGCGATGTTCCGGCTGCGCTGCAGTCTCTTTGGCCACCTCCAGCAGCTCGGCCCGGACTTCTATGGCCGGCAACGCTTAGGAGACTTGTTCACCCGACTGACGTCGGACATCCAATCGATCCAAGACATGGCGGTGGTTGCCTTGCCGATGCTCCTCCTCAAGGGTCTGATCGTTCTCGGCATGGTGTTGATCCTCCTGGTCCTCAATCCTCTCGTGGGTGTGATGGGAATCATGATGACGGTGCTGGCGTACCTCGTCCTGAGCCGGTATACGAACCGCATCAAAGCGTTCGCCCAGCAGATCCGCAGGCAGGAGGGCAATACCAACGCGGTGGCGCAGGAATATCTGCTGGGCATCCGGGTGGTGCAAGCCTTCGGCATGGAGCCACACGCCAGGCAGCGCTACGAGGAGAGTGCCGGTAACGTCCTGCACTTGGGAATCAAGGCTGCTGGACCGCAGGCCGGTCTGCCGTCGGCGCTGCGCTTGATGACGGACATGGGGACGCTTGCCGTGATGGCGGGGGGTGGACTCCTGGTTATGCGTGGGGTGATCACCATCGGCGATCTGCTCGTGTTCAGCTCCTATCTGAGCAGCCTCTACAGCCCGGTCCGGCAACTTGGCAAGTTCAGCACCACGTTTGCCCGCGCTTCCGCCAGCGCGGAACGTCTCGCCGAGCTCCTGCACGCGGCGCCTGCCGTCGCCGATTACCCCGATGCCCAGCCGGTCGCGACGGTGCGCGGGGCGATTGAGTTCCGCCACGTGAGCTTTGGGTATGCCTCTCAACAGCGAGCTCTCCACGATCTCTCTTTTTGCATCGAACCGGGGACGATGGTGGCGATCGTCGGAGCGACCGGCGCCGGGAAGAGCAGCATCTTGCATCTTCTCCAGCGCTGCTATGACCCGGAGGAGGGGTGCATCCTGGTCGACGGTCGAGATATCCGCACCTTCCAGCTGGCCAGCTTGCGGCAACAGATTGCCCTGGTGCCGCAGGATCCGATGCTCTTCCACACCAGTGTTCGGGAGAACATCGCCTTTGGGCGGCCGGAGGCGACCGCTGCGGAGGTTGTCGCCGCCGCCAGCGCGGCGCAGGCCGACGAGTTCATCCAGCGGCTACCGCAGGGGTACGACACTATCCTGGAGGAACGGGGCGGCGGACTCTCCGGCGGGGAGCGTCAGCGTCTCGCCATCGCCCGCGCCATGATCAGGCGTGCCCCACTTCTCCTCCTCGATGAACCGACGGTCGGTCTGGACGCCCAGTCGGAGGAACTGGTTGTGCGAGCGCTCGAGCGGTTGATGGTCGGGCGCACGACGCTAGTCGTTGCCCACCGGCTTTCCACGATCAGGAATGCCGATTTGGTGCTGGTGATAGATCACGGGAGGATTGTTGAAGCGAACACGCCTGCCGGGTTGCTGGCTACCGGTGGCTATTTCTCCCGGCTGCATACCCTCCAACGCAATGGAGAAGGACCGCTTGTATCAAATATGCCGGACCGGACCCGGGGTCTTGATCTGGTGTCACGAAATGGAGCATTGACCTCATGAGCTCAGGATCAGCAGATACCGTCTGTCTCGTTACCGGCGCGGCCGGGTTTATCGGCTCCCACGTGGCCGAGGCGCTTATCAATCGTGGCTACCGGGTGCGTGGCGTCGATGCGTTCGTTGACTTCTACCCCCGGGCCGTGAAAGAAGCTAATCTCACGGCGCTGCGACGGAGTAGCGCTTTTGTATTTCTCCAGACCGATCTCTGCACGGCCGACCTACAGGTCCTGCTGGGCGGAGTCGACTACGTCTTCCATCTTGCTGCCCAGGCGGGTGTCCGCACGAGCTGGGGCGCTGGGTTTCCTTCCTACGTCGCGAACAACGTCCTGGCCACGCAGCGTCTTCTCGAGCAGGCGAGCAAGAGTGGCGTGCGCCGGGTCATCTATGCCTCGTCTTCCTCCGTCTATGGCGACGCAGCCGCGCTGCCTACCCGTGAGGATAGCCTCCCCTTGCCGATCTCACCCTACGGAGTCACCAAGCTGGCGGCCGAACACCTGTGCCGGCTCTACACGACAGAGCACGGGCTCCCCACTGTTTCCCTGCGCTATTTCACCGTGTATGGTCCGCGTCAGCGACCCGACATGGCGTTTCACAAGTTTATACGCGCAATCCTGCGGGATGAGACGATCACCGTGTATGGTGACGGCGAGCAATCCCGCGACTTCACCTACGTTGGTGACACGGTCGCCGCCACGATCGCGGCGATGGAACGTGGCCGTCCCGGAGCCTGTTACAATGTCGGCGGCGGCTCACGAGTTACCGTCAATACGGTGCTACAGACGCTTGAGCGCTTGGCGGGAAAACATGTGCGTGTCGACTACCGGAGACACCAGCCCGGAGATGCTGCTCACACTGCCGCTGACACGAGGGCAGCGCACGAAGATCTCGGATTCGTGCCCCGGTGGCGGCTCGCCGACGGGTTGCGTGCAGAAATGGAGTGGCTGGCGATGCTCCCTTCTCATCAGCCGGTCATCGCCGGTGACGGAGGGCGATTGAGGGACGCTGCTGAAGCACAGCCTGCTCAGCGCAGGCTTCCAGACATCGTGAGGAGCTCTGCCCTAGGCCAGTAGTGGCGTGAGAAGAAAGATGCTGCGCTCGGTGCTGGCGCGTATCCGGGTGGTAGTGGCGTGGCTGCGTACGTTGCCCATCGGACTCCGCTTGTTTGCGGGGTTCCTGGCCATCATCACGCTGAGTGGCCTGACCGGGGCACTGGCGGTGCAGCGATTCAGCACGCTGACGGCTGCGACGACTGAACTCAATACCCACGATCTACCGGAAGTCATCACCTTGGGGCAGTTGCGGACTCTGCTGTTTGAAGAGCGTGATCTAGACCGGAATGTGGTCCGCGGTGATGAGCCTCAGAGTGCGGGCGACCTCACCACGTTGACGAGCACGCTGGAGAAGATTGCTCACTACCGCGCCACTCTGATCGCGTTCGAGCCTCCGGACAAACAGCATCCTGTGGTCACTGATACCCCCCTCGTGCAGCAGCTCATCGATGCCTTGGCCCGCAGCAGCGTAGTGACGCAGCAAATTCAAGCGTTGGTTCAGAGCGGCCGGATTGTCGAAGCCCGAGCGCTGGAGCAACGGCAACAGGAGCCGCTCTTGGATACGGCGCTGGCGGTGACAGCAAAACTGCGCACGCTCGAACAGACCGAGGCGGCAACCGTCGCCGGGCAAGTTCAGGAGAGCAGCAGCGCCGCTACCCGGCTCGTACTCGCGTTGACACTCTTTTCCATGCCGCTCGCACTGGTGCTGGCGCTACTCATCACACGGTCACTGACCAGTCCACTCGCCGCGCTCTTAAGCGCTACGGAGTCGCTCGCCGCTGGAAAACTGGACGTGAGCCCCCAGATATCAGCGGGCGACGAGATTGGGCGGCTGGCGACGGCGTTTGAGACTATGCGGTGCAACTTGCGTACCACCATCGCCTCGCTCGCCTTTCAACGGCGCCAAGTCCAAGCCATCATCGATGCCAGCATGGATGGAGTGGTCTTGATCGGCCAGCAGCGTACGATCGTGCAGTTCAATCCGGGCGCGGAGCGTTTGAGCGGCTGGCGTGCCACCGATGCCGTAGGACGGTACTGCTGGGAGGTCTTTGGCTGCCGCGGAGCAACGCCTGAAGAAGCAGACGAACACGAGCGTTGCTGTCCGCTGTTCCTGGCGGAGGAGGCCGGCCATCGGCCGGCGACGGCGACGATCCACGCCCTATTGCGCCAGGGAGAGCGCCGTTGGTTCGCCGTCAGCTGCGCTCCCCTGCGCCAGGATGACGCCGTCGAGCTACGGCTGGTCGCTAGCATCCATGACGTGTCCCAGCTCAAGGTAGCGGAGCAGCTCAAGTCGGACTTCGTCGCTATGGTGTCTCACGAGTTGCGCGCTCCTTTGACTACGGTCGCCGGCTCAGTAGAGATGCTCGGCCTTTGCGACCCGGCGAGCGACCCCGAAGCGTTTCAGGAGGTGTTGACGATTCTCAATCAACAGACCCGGCGCTTGCGCAACGTCATCGAGGAGGTGCTACAACTGACCCGGGTCGAGGCCGGTCATCTGCAGGTCCATCTGCAACCGCTGGCCCTGGTCCCGTTCCTGGGCACTTTGCTGGAGGATGTGCGTCTGGAGTGGAGCGATGATCCCCGGACGCTGCAGCTCCACCCTCTGCCGGAATGCGTGGAGATCTGGGCGGATCCCCACCTCCTGGAGATCGTCATCCGGAACCTGCTGGACAATGCACGCAAGTATACACCGGCCGATAGCTCCATCGAGGTTGCTATGGAAAAGGGCGCTGATCTGGATCGTCTGCAAGTCCGGATCATCGACCATGGCCCCGGAATTCCGGAGCCGTTACTCGAACACATCTTCGAGCGCTTCTCCCGTGGTCTCCAGTCGCCTACGCAGTGGACCCGTGGCTATGGCCTGGGACTCTATATCGCCCGCGAAATCATCACCGCGCATCAGGGCGAGATCTGGGCGGAAAATCATGGCGACGGCGCCTGTTTTGTGCTCTCTTTGTGGGCGGCCAAGGATGAACTCAACCATCTCGGAGTATAGGAGGGTGAGCGGAAGAGGCAGAGGACTATGAGTACCACGATCCTTATGATCGACGATGACCCGGCGCTGCTGCGCCTTACCGACCTCAATCTGACTAAAGCCGGCTACCGGTTCGTGTCGGCACAACACGGCATTGCCGGCCTGCAGCTGCTGGAGAGCGAACAACCGGCGCTCGTGCTCCTAGATATCAGCCTGCCCAAGCTAGATGGATGGGAGACGTGCCGGCTGATCAGGGAGGTCTCAGACGTCCCGCTGATCATGCTCACGGCCCACGATGGGGAGTTGGATAAAGCCCGGGGACTGGACCTGGGAGCGGACGACTATCTAACGAAGCCATTCGGGTTCGTGGAGCTCCAGGCGCGCATCCGCGCGGCCCTGCGCCGGGCGGATGCGCCGGTCGCGGCCAGAAGCAGGCGTAAGATGGTCTACCGTGCCGGAGCGCTGGTGGTGGACGTGGGTGCGCACACTGTGACGCGGCATGAGCAACTCATCGCCCTCACACCGATCGAGTTTCGCCTCCTGCAGCACCTGTTGGAGCACGCCGGCCTTCTGCTCTCGCACGCCCAGCTGTTGAGCGCCGGCTGGGGTTTCGAGTACCGTGATGCCACAGAGTTGCTCAAACCGACAATCAGCCGCCTGCGTCAGAAGGTTGAGGAAGATCCGGTGCACCCCAGGCTCATCCAGACGGTGCACGGCATGGGCTACCGGCTGGTGTTGCCGGCGTCAGCGCGGAACGGCCGGGAGTAAGCGCCAGCTGGACGGGCGAACCAAATCGCAAGCTTTTGCCACCCGCACCCCAACGTCATCGCGTTACGCTCGATTGTGGAGCAAAAATGGAGTGGGAGCACGAGCGTGGCAGTGACGCTGCAAAGCCTGGCCCTCACGGGTGGTCCGGCAGTCCATACGAGGCCCTGGCCATACTGGCCGGTCTGGGATGAACGGGAAGAGCGCGCCTTACTCGAGATGCTGCATTCTGGGTATTGGGGCGCAGTCGACGGCAGTGTCGTCGCCGCCTTCGAGGCGGCCTGGGCCCAGTTCCAAGATGCTCGCTACTGCGTGGCCACCGTCAATGGCACCATTGCGCTCGAGCTGGCGCTACGGGCGCTCCGGATTGGTGCTGGCGATGAAGTGATCGTTCCGGCTTACACCTTCGTGGCGACTGCGGCCGCGGTCCTCTTGGTGGGGGCGCTACCTATCTTTGTGGACATCGATGCTGGCAGCTACGAGCTCGATCCTGCTGCTGTCGCGGCAGCGGTCACGCCACGCACTCGTGCGATTCTACCGGTCCATCTTGCTGGTTCTCCGCCCGACATGGATGGAATCCTGGTGGTGGCGCGGCGCCATGGTCTTGCGGTCGTCGAAGACGCCGCGCAGGCGCACGGCGCGGCCTGGCGCGGCCGGCGTGTGGGAGCCCTTGGCGACCTCGGAACGTTCAGCTTCCAGGCGACCAAGAACCTCACTGCCGGGGAGGGTGGCGCTATCGTGACCAACGACGAGACGCTCTTCCAGCGTGTCTGGTCTCTGCACAATGTTGGCCGGACGCTGAGCGCTGATTGGCGGGTGAGTAACTGGTACCAGCACGACTGCTTGGGCATCAACGCCCGGCTTACGGAGTTTCAGGGGGCAGTGCTACTCGCGCAGTTAACGTGCTTGGACGACCAATTCGCCCAGCGCGAGCGCGCCGCGGCCTTCCTAGACCAGGATCTCGGCGCCATCGACGGTATCGTTCCGCAGACTCGCGATCCGCGGGTCACTGCGCACGCCCACTACTTCTACCTCTTCCGGTATACGCCAGCCGCCTTTAGCAACCGCCCACGCAAAGTATTCCTCAAAGCGTTGCGAGCGGAAGGCGTGCCCTGTAGCGGTGGCTACAAGACCCCCCTCCATCAGACTCCGGCGATGGTGGCGGAGGTGCAGGCGCTGTGTGCGCGATGGGGGAAGGCCAGCGACCCACTTGCGCAGATGCTACCGGTCACTGAGCGCGCGACTGCGAGCGAAGCAGTGTGGCTCCCGCAGCACCTGCTCCTGGCCGGTGAAGGCGACCTCGCCGAGATCAGCCAGGCGATCCGGAAGATCCAGGCTGCGTGGGGCAGCAGTACCGCTCATAGCGGAGAGTAATGGTCCTTCACTAGGCGGCGGTGTAGCGGACGGGGAGGTGAGGATGATGCGGCACATTTGCGTGATCGGTGCAGGCTACGTGGGGCTGACAACGGGAATCTGTCTTGCCGATATGGGCAACCAGGTGACGTTACTCGATATCGACCGCGAGCGCATCGAGCGCCTGCAGGCGGGCAATTTACCGATCTTCGAGCCGGGGTTAGGTGAGCTGCTCGCGCGCAACCGGGCAACCGGACGTATCGCCGCTACGACATCCTATGCGCAGGCTGTGACTGATGCCGACTTCGTGTTCATCGCCGTCGCCACGCCGGCGGCAGTAGAGGGCGGAGAGGCTGACCTCTCCTTCGTACAGGCGGCTGCTACAGAGTTGGGCCGGTATTTGCCGCCAGGCCGCCGGACGATCGTGATCAACAAGAGCACGGTACCCATCGGCACCGGTGACTGGATAGCGAGCATCCTCGCTGCCCACGCTCCACTAACCGCGGAGTAGGCTGTGGTCTCTAACCCGGAGTTCTTACGCGAAGGCAACGCCGTCACTGACTTCTTGCAGCCCGACCGCATTGTTCTCGGCTCGACCGATCGCGCCGCTGCGGAAGCCGTGGCCGGTCTTTACCTGGGCGCCCGGGCACCTATCATCATCACCGATCTGCGCACAGCGGAGATGATCAAGTATGCTTCCAACGCCTTTCTGGCCACGCGCATCAGCTTCGTCAACGAGATCGCCGG
>JAMCTA010000061.1 GCA_023381895.1 Chloroflexota bacterium | reverse complement strand
CCGGACGCATGTTCATGAGATAGTAGCAGCCTAACACCATGTCCTTCGTGGGGCTGACAATCGGCTCACCGTCGGCTGGCGACAGTAAGTTCTTGCTTGCCAGCATGAGCTCACGAGCTTCCTCTTGTGCCGCAGTAGAGAGAGGAACGTGAACTGCCATTTGGTCGCCATCGAAGTCTGCATTGAAGGCAGTGCACACGAGGGGGTGAATCTGGATGGCAGATCCTTCCACCAGCACGACATCGAAAGCCTGAATACCCAAGCGGTGGAGTGTTGGCGCGCGATTGAGGAGCACTGGGTGATGGTGGGTGACCTCTTCCAGCACTTCCCAAACTTCTGGGCGCTGGCGTTCGACGAGGCGCTTGGCACTCTTGATATTTCCCGCAACGCCGCACTCAACAAGCTTGCGCATGACGAAGGGCTTGAATAGCTCTAAGGCCATTCGCTTCGGCAAACCACACTGATGAAGCTTCAAATGGGGTCCCACCACGATGACCGAGCGGCCAGAGTAGTCAACACGCTTGCCAAGCAAGTTCTGGCGGAAGCGCCCTTGCTTTCCCTTGAGCATGTCGGATAGTGACTTGAGTTTGTGGTTGCCGGAGCCAGCCACGGGGCGGCCACGGCGGCCATTGTCGATCAGTGCGTCGACGGCCTCCTGCAGCATGCGCTTTTCATTGCGGACGATAATGTCCGGTGCACCAAGCTCGAGAAGGCGCTTAAGCCGATTATTGCGGTTGATAACGCGACGGTAGAGGTCGTTGAGGTCACTCGTAGCGAAGCGTCCACCATCGAGCTGCACCATGGGACGCAAGTCTGGCGGAATGACCGGGAGCACAGTAAGTACCATCCACTCGGGACGAGCACCCGACTTGCGGAAGTTCTCCACCACCCGTAGCCGCTTTGTGGCAATAGCACCCTTCGTGCTGAGCTTCTCACGTCGTTGATCCGTGCGCATCTCATTGCGCACCTCGGCACGCAAGCGCTGCGCCTCCTGGTCAAGATCGAGGCCCATGATGATGTCACGGATCGCTTCCGCGCCCATCCCCGCTTCGAACACGTCGGGAAAGAGGCCTTTGAGACGGCGATACTGGTCATCTGTGATGAGCGCGTAGGGTTCGAGCTGCTGAAGCTCCTTCTGTGCTGTCTCAAACCGGAGCTGTGTCTCATTCCCCTCGCGCTGGATGGTAGCGTCGATCGAGGCGACTTCCTCCTGCGCTTCGGTGTTATAGCGCGCATGCTTGGTGCGATAGTCCTGTGCGATCTTTGCGGCATCGGCATCGATCTTTGCTACTTCAGCCTTGGACCAGCGCTCGATCTCCTCACGGGCGGTGATGAGCATTTCCTCGGACACAGTCTCGCCAGCACTCACGATCGTCGCGCCCGTTGGCGTAAAGGTAAGATCCTGTGGGACTGTCTCACCGAGCAAGCCACGCAAGACCTGCAGGAAACTGTCCGGCTCTTCAACAACCTGCGCAGCAAGCTCAGAGCGTCTACGCTCGACGTTAGCTACGTCGCGTGCGTGATTATCTTCGAGGTCAAGCAACCGCTGCTCCCGAAGCGTCTCGATGTCACTGAGGCGCTCACTACGGCTGTTTTTGATTCTCTCGATCTGCTCTTCGAGCAGCACGCCCGCGTTCGCAAGCGCTGTTTGGCGTGCAGTATCGTCGACCTTCGTGACAATGTAGTTCGCGAAGTAGACGATCTTCTCGAGCTTCTTAAAAGGAATGCCAAGAAGAATGCTGAGATAGCTAGGAGTGCCTGCCAGGTACCAAATGTGGGTTACCGGCGATGCGAGCTCGATGTGCCCCATGCGCTCGCGCCGGACCTTGGCTCGTGCGACCTCGACGCCACATTTGTCACAAACGATGCCTTTGAAGCGAATACGCTTATACTTGCCGCAGTAGCATTCCCAATCCCGCGTGGGACCAAAAATACGCTCACAGAACAGGCCATCTTTCTCCGGCCGGAGAGTACGATAGTTGATCGTCTCCGGCTTGGTGACCTCGCCATACGACCAGTTGCGTATCTGCTCTGGTGACGCGAGGCTGATGCGGATTCCGGTGAATCCATTGACCTCTAGCACAGGACGTACTCCCTTGCTTCCCCTCATCGGGGAGGTTTCACTGTGGCCATTCGCGCGTGGAACGGACCTCTAGCGCTGAGCGGTGTAGGCAGAGCACCACAGGGATGCATGAATCGCTGCCCCTGGTGCTCTGCCGGTGCGTTAGCGTTCCCAGCGTGTCAGGCTGATCTGATCCAACGAAGAGCCGGCTTCAATGGAAGTATCCTCGATGAGCTGTACCACTTCATCGTTGTCATTGAGCACATCAACGTTGAGCCCAAGGCTCTGCAGCTCGCGGACGAGCACTTTGAAGCTCTCGGGCACTCCAGGCTCCATGATCTCCTCGCCCTTAACGATTGCCTCATAGGTCTTGACGCGACCAGTGACATCGTCAGACTTGACCGTGAGCAGTTCTTGCAGGATGTTTGCAGCACCGTAGGCTTCAAGCGTCCACACCTCCATCTCACCGAAACGCTGGCCACCGAACTGTGCCTTTCCACCCAGCGGCTGCTGTGTAATCATCGAGTATGGCCCGGTGCTCCGGGCGTGAATCTTGTCCTCCACGAGGTGGTGGAGCTTCATCACGTAGATCATGCCCACCACAACGGGCTCATCGAATGGCAAGCCGGTCCGGCCATCGTGGAGAACACTCTTACCAACGA
>JAMCTA010000045.1:609-52548 GCA_023381895.1 Chloroflexota bacterium | reverse complement strand
CATACACGCTCACGAGTTGGGGGTGGTTATTCGCCGCGAGCAGCCGGGCACGCGACGTGAACCGCGCCCGCAGCTCAGCGGAACTCGCCGTCACCAGCTCAACGGTGACGTCTCGATCCAAGCGCACATCTCGCGCCGACCAGAGCTCCTTCAGAGTGTCCGCCGTGATCAGCTGTTGCAGTTGATACCGACCCGCGAGCAAGGCCTCTGAGAACATCTTTCTCCGATCAACTTTGAAAGTCGCTCTCGAGTGCCGAGCGCGTCGACTTGTCTTTCGGATTGTACCCCCGAGGCATCGCCCACCGTTGCTCTACCCGACCGCTACAATAGGTCCGGAAAGTGAGGTGACGTGTATAAGCTCCTGGCGATGGACCTGGATGGGACACTCATTGGGAACAACCTCGTGCTCTCCGAGCGCGTGAAGACAGCGGTAGGCGCCGCGGCGAGCACAGGGATCACTCCCGTCCTCGCAACAGGTCGTATGTTTCGCGCCACTCTCCCTTTCGCCCAGCAACTGCACATCACGGCCCCCGCCATCTGCTACCAAGGAGCAATGGTACACAGTATCGAGCCAGATGAGATCCTCTTTCATCAGCCTGTTCCACTCGATCTCGCCAAGGAGGCCGTGCGGGAAGCTCAGGAGCGAGGCTTTGTGGCGTTAGGCTATCTCGACGACTGGGTCTATGCCGGTCCAGATACCCCTGAAGCCCGCTTCTATGCCCGCCACTCGCGTGTCGAGCCGCGCTTCGTAGGCGACCTACTCGCGTGGCTCACGCAGCCCCCGACGAAGCTGGTGATCATTAGCAAAGAAGAAGAGACCGACGGTAACGTTGCCTATTTCCGTCAGCGCTTTGCTGGTCAGCTCTATGTGACCAAGAGCTACCCGTTGTTCACCGAGATCGTGCATCGGGACGTTTCCAAAGGCAGGGCTCTGATGCACCTCACTCAGCGCCTGGGAGCATCACAGGATGAGGTTGTGGCTATTGGCGATAACCTCAACGACCTGGATATGATTGAGTACGCTGGCCTGGGCATCGCTATGGGAGGTGCCCCTTCCGTGGTGAAACAGGCGGCACGGTGGGTAGCCCCATCGCAGGCGGAAGACGGGGTTGCCGTCGCCATTGAGCAATTCCTCTTGGCATAAGCTGGTGGAGCGCTATCCTGCCCGGCTCTCTGACGGCTCGATCAATTCCGAGGCGATCGCTGCTGCAGTCGGCGCTCTCGTGACGGGCCATCTCGTCATTCTGCCGACTGACACGGTGTATGGCATCGCCGCGGATAGCACAAACGCTGATGCCGTGTCCGCACTCTTTTCTGCGAAGAGGCGTCCAGACGATCGCGCCATCCCTCTTCTCGCTGCCTCCACTGAACAAGCCGCCCAAGTCGCTGAGCTAAGCTCCCCAGTCATTGCCGAGCTCATCGACCGTTGGTGGCCTGGTCCCCTCACGATCGTGGCGCACAGCCGTCACCCACTTCCCCCCGGCATCGCCCAGAACGGAACAGTTGGTGTACGCGTTCCCGGCGATGCCATTGCTCGCATCGTTGCCGGAGCTCTCGGACGCCCTCTTGCTACTACAAGCGCGAATGTCTCGGGTGCTCCCCCAGCCACCACCTGTGATGAAGCGGTGACAGGTGTTGGAGATCACGTTGCCGTTGCCCTCGATGGCGGCCCCGCCCAACTGGGAGAAGCTTCAACTGTTGTGGACTGCACCCGCAGCCCGATCGTCGTCCTCCGGCAGGGAGGCGCTCACATCGACTTCTCGGATCCGGCGCGGCTGTAGGGTACGTCCTATCCAGTGCTGCAGCGGTCTCGCCTTCACGGCCTGCCTCATGTTCTCCTTGAGCCGTAGTGCCGGCACTCGTGTCGCACACCTGGATTGCCCACGCCAGGGTGCCACGAAGGTGAAACGCCGTCACAACACGGCTGAGCGGTGCCGTCCCAGCTTCAGACCAGCTACGACTTTTCGAGTGCCAAGCTAACGTACCAGGCGCTGCGAGCGAACTTTTCGACGACATACTCTAAATTTTATGTCCACCCATATGATTCGGTCTCGGGGCACGGCACCACCAACTGGGGCATCCAGAATGGGCAGTATAGCGCTACGAGACCTCATAGACTGGCACGCCGGATTGCAAGCACTGTATCGAAATCCATCGTCTCATTGATCAACCACGATGCTGTCTACATCGTGTCAAGCAGCGCTTCCTTGGATCCTTCCACGGGTTGACGGCTCTTGATCAAGTTCAACAGCTTTGCCCGCCCCTTGAGCTCGCCAATGAACGCGCCACCAACGAGGCAGTCTTCGCGGAAGAAAAGCCGACGATAGGTGCGCTCACTGCGATTGCAGCGCTGAACCGTCTCGAGGTTCCCCTGCTCTTCTCCGGTGAGTCCAATCACGCTCATCTTGGTGTCAAAGAGGGTGCTAGTATAGACCGGCACGTCGATAAATGGCCCCCGCTTCCCCAGCATATTGAGCGCCGCGCGCCGTCCGTGCGCAATCGCGTTGGCCCAAGTGCCAAGACGATGACGGCTGCCAATGCTGAGATCGAAAAACTCGGCAACATCCCCGGCCGCATACACACCCGGAACACTCGTCTCTAAGAACTCGTTCGCCAGCACGCCTGTCTCAAGGGCAATGGGCGTATCGCGCAGGAAGTCGATGTACATGCTGAGCCCCAAACCACAGCACACCACGCCCGCGTCGGTGGTGCGGCCGCTCTGCGTCACGACCCCGGTCACGCTGCCATTGCTTCGCGAGATCTCGCGAAGCTCTTCACCGTGAATGACCTGCACGTCGTGTGCACGCGCAATGTCATCGACAAGAGCACCGCCCTCTTCATCAATCGTCCGGTGAAGGAAGCGCGGTCCGCGCATAATCCACGTCACTGGGACGTGGCGAATTGCAAATGCATCTGTGAGTTCATAGGAAATGTAGCTTCCGCCGACGGTCACAATGGACTTAGCGCGCGTTGCCGCATCGGAGATCGCCTTCGCATCATCGAGAGTCTGGAAGTAGTACACGTGCTGGCAGTTCTGGGCGCCAGGTACTTGGGACTGCCTCGGCGTCCCCCCCGTAGCGATGAGCAGCTTGTCGTAATGGAACTCCGTACCCTGGTCAGTAAGCACCACTTTCGCCTCCGTGTCGACCTTTCTCACCCACGTAGAAAGGCGAAGATCGATGCCGAGCGCCCGCTGCTGTTCGGGGGTGCGCATCATGACCTTCTGCTCAGTCGCCTGAAGCTTGAGGAAAGGAGGCAATGAAACGCGGTTGTAGAGCGCATACGGCTCACCAGCGATGAGTGTCACGTGGCTTGTAGAGTCCTGCTTCCGCAGCGTCTCGGCCGCCGTTGTGCCCGCAGCGCCATTACCGATGATGACGTAGCGAATAGGCCGTTCTGTCATTGATATCTTCCTCTTGGAGCACCTCTTCTACAATCGCCGCTCAAACCGCGAAGAAAGCCAGCCAAACGCTACACACGTGAACATCCACCGGGAAGCATGGAGCGCTCCACACTTCGACGCTCGTGAGACAGCTGCACGCTACCGGCCAGGCCACTCGCCCACTTTGCCGTGGTTCCTAAAGCAACCCTGCATCCAGCAGCGCCAGCGAGAACCTCAAGAGAGGGAGTGGTGGACCAGGAATCCAGTTCACTGGACAGCGCCAGACACGGGAGTCCGCGGGCAGCCACGGTTGATCTCTCTGCCCGTGCTTCTAGGTCTCGCGTCACCGGTAGCACCAGCGACGACCTGTCCGGCAATACTCCTCTGAGTCTTGCCGAGAGACCATCGTCCGTAGCTGCCCCATGGGCTCAAGAGCAAGCAATAGACGCAACGTCGTGCACGAGCACCACTGCATCTTCAGCCTGTCGTGCCCCATCTACTGGACTACTGGACTACGCTTGTTTTCAACCGCTTCACCGTACCATGGGAGGAACGATCACTAGCGGCGTTAGGACGCGAAGCAAACCAGCGATAGCCGGAGCTGCGAACAAGGGATGGAACGAAAGGTCAGACGGGCGATCCCGCTAGCACGTGCGCCGCTGGTTCATGACAAACTCCTCTCCTGGTTCGAACGAGCAGGGCGTCATCTGCCTTGGCGCCAGCATCCTACGCCGTACGGCACGCTGGTGTCGGAATTCATGCTCCAGCAGACACAGGTCGAGCGCGTCGTTCCTCGCTATGAGCGCTTTCTCGAGACCTTCCCCACGCTCTACGATCTTGCAGCTGCAACCCCCGCGGACGTTCTGCGGACATGGTCGGGCCTGGGTTACAACCGCCGCGCCATCCGTCTGCTTACTGTTGCCCGAGTCGTCGTGGAGCGGTTCGGGGGAGCACTGCCTCCAGACGTTACCACGCTCCGAAATCTTGAAGGGATCGGAGCGTACACAGCACATGCGATTGCCTGCTTCGCCTTTGGTGCCCAGGTGGCAACGGTGGACACCAACGTCAAGCGTGTCCTCGCCCGCATCACCGGGATGGAACCCGCGCCAGACATCATCACGGATCGCCAGGCTTGGAGCTTAGCCACCGCTTGGCTGCCTCAAGGCCAGGCGACAGCCTGGAATCAGGCGCTGATGGACCTCGGAGCCATCGTCTGCACCGCCCGCACGCCGCAGTGTCAGCACTGTCCGCTCCTTGAGCCCTGTCGGGCGGGCCAGCGATGGCAAACCTCGGGTGAGCAACCACCACTCACCCTTGGCCGCAAAACCAAGGAAGAGCCCTTCCGAGGATCGCGCCGGTTTCTGCGAGGCCGCATCATCCGCGCTCTAGTAGAAGCAGCGCCCAATGAAGAATGGCTACTCTCTGATCTCCACACGACGATCCGAGAACGACATCCGGATTTCTCAGTGGGCGACGTGTCCGAAGCTATCCGCCAACTCGCCACTGACGGCTTGCTGTCCATCGAGGAGCGTGGCGGTGCCCCTGTCATCAGCCTACACAAGGAGGACGATGCCAGTCGAGAAAGCTCTGCCAGATAGCTCGCGAATCGCTCCTGATAGTTCCAAGAGCTAGAGACGTCGCCGTCCCGCAGCCCTACTGCACACTCCCACTGGGAAGAGTGACTGTTCCGAACTGAAACTCACCATCTTCAAGCCCGTGCGGACCAACTCGTGGAACCCGCTGGATGGACGGTCGCGTATACATGCCCATGCGAAGCTCGTACTGGCCTGGGAGGAGAGAAGCCGGCAACGGCACCGGGTAATCGCTCAATACCGTCCTTCCTGGTTGCCACTGGGATGAGGGATAGTCCATCGCATCCCGCTGGCTCACCATCTTTTGCCCGTTCATCACGTGGACATAGAGTGCGTAGTTGGCCTTGGCAGCTTCTGGGACAACGCGATCGACGCGCCAGGTAATCACAAGACGTAACGTTCCACCGTCGACGGCCCCCGTCCACCCCAAAATTGTCACTCCGTTCCCTAGACGGACGTTGAGTGGACGGAATCCGGGAACACGGATGGCACCACGCTCATTCGTCACCACGGCCACGCCAATGGCCACCTGACCACTGCCGAAGGTAAGCGTGTGGAGTGGGATGCCCATTGTGCGAAGCTGATCAATTGGGCTCGCTCCGGTGGGTCCGACCACTACCTGCGAGGCGACCGGCGACAGTACGAGGGAGTCCTGCGCACTCTCATTCACCGTGTAGCGCGTGGACAGCAACGCCCGGAGTACCGTACTCACGCTGAAATCATGTGGGAGAACGAGATCTGCCGTGCCTCGTGGCTCGAGCTGCTCAGCGACTTGCAGCACCCGGCTTGAATTGCTCAAGTAGCTGAAGTCAGTATTGGCTGGAGATCGCAGATAGCTGAACAGCTCGACCAATGGCACCGTCGCTAGAATCGCATAGACGCTGACAGCCGTTACCAGCAGACGAGCGAGCTTCTCCCCTCCCAAGCGACAGAGTGCTTCGAAGCCAAGCCCCATGAGCACAAACGTCATCGGTAGAGAAAACAAGAAGTAGTGCTGAAAGAGCTGTATGCTGTGCCGCACGGTGAGGAGCACCGGCAACGCCACCCAGAGGAGACTCAGCGCTGTCACTACGCCGAGGGTTGCTGAGCTTGGTCCCGGCGGTCCCTCATAGTTTCGAATCTTCCTGCTCAGCCAGATCGATCCCGCGCACCAGACACTGGCGATCACGCCGGCGACGAGCAACGCCGTGCCCAGAGCAGAGATGATCGATCCGTAGGAGAGCGGCTGCAAGAACTGCGTGAACGGTACCCCCTCGAGTTGCAGCGTGCCGTAGCCGGTGACGTTCATGACCGACAGTGCCAGTGACCACAGATCGACGTGTGCTGGCCGGCTCGCGGAGTCGAGGAGTGGAGCCACATTCGACCAGCGGTGCTGAAGTCCGTAGTCGATGTAGGGAAGGAGCGGCAACATCCCCAGGGTCAATCCAACAGCCAGTGGTAAGGGACGCAAGCGCCGCCAGTAGATCAGCAGTACGATACCAACCACGGGCACGAGCAGAATGGCCGACGGGTGCAGCTGCACCATCCACAGCAGCGCAGCGACAGCGGCGGCAGTGCCCCATACCTGCCCCTCAACTGCCAGGGTGAGCAACCCCCAGAAGGCGACGAATACCA
Source organism: Chloroflexota bacterium (assembly GCA_023381895.1). Next base: position 45,960 of record JAMCTA010000045.1, on the reverse strand, counting down.
GGGGGGCTTGCGCCTCCTGTTCCCAAATCTTGCGCGAAAAGACCACCGCCCAAGGGGCGAGTGCGTACAGGAGCGTCGCAAGATAGGACGCGCGCGGACCAATGTAGCGCCATACGACAATGGCACACAAGATGATAGCGAGGACGTTCAGCAGCGCTACCCAACCCGTCGTAAAGATCGGATTGTCTGTCAGCCACACCACCGGGGCCAGTACGTAGAGGAAAATCGGCGGATTGAACCCACCGAGCGACGAGATCATGCCTACTTGAGCAGGTTGTCCACTGTGCAACATGAGCCGCACGAGATTGAACACCGTCGACTCATCGCCCTTGAACTCCACGACGTTGAGCTGCACCAGGCGAAGCGCAGCACCAGCAGCAATTGTCATAGCGAGTGCGACGAGCCAGCCACGACCAGCAGTAACAGCCACACTCCTCGTGACTGGCAGAGAAGCACGAGCGATCGAGGCAACCGCCATCCTGGTCGTGTGCTCGCCGGTGGCGGCACCGCTCGTGGTCGATCTGCTCAAGCGACTGCTAACCCTCCAGGGCCGATTGACGGGCAGTGTGGCCACTCCAAAGACAGTCCTCATACTGGAAAGCGGTCGCGCCCGCGTACTGGCATTCTAGCAGCGCAAGGTGTGCTGACCTCGCCTCGTGGTCTGCCACCGTCGCTCATGATGAGATGATGTCATAGAGATCCTTGCACATGAGCGGGCTCGAGGGCGTCACTGAGATCATCCTTCCCGGTGAACGGGGTCTGCCAGGCGCGGGCGCCTTCTCACAAGGGGTACACTGCCCTTGCGAGAAGTAGTGTGGGCCTCACTCCGCAGTAGTTGTGCGCTGACAGGCGCCGCCCCTCCTCCGGTGACTGAGGAAGAGAGTTGAGGAGTGAGGCTCCGCACGCGAGGGGAAGGTTCTAGAGATGGTCGAGCAGCCCGAGCTTCCAGTATGGTTCGATGGTGCCTTTGTGCCACTTTCCCAGGCCACTGTGGGGGTTCACAGTGCAGCCATTACACAGGGAGCCGCCGTCTTCGAAGGCATCCGTGGCTACTGGAATCCTGATGACAAGCAGACCTACATCTTTCACCTTGCCGAGCATATGCAGCGACTTCAGCGCTCGATGCGCCTCCTTCGCATTGAGCTCCCTTACCCTCTCACCGATATCGGCCAGGCGTGCGTGGAGACCATTGCGCGCGCGCAGCTTCACGGAGACTGCTATCTCCGCCCAACCGTCTTCATCGATGAAGAAGAGCAGTTATTTGGCGACCTACCTCCATTCAGGGGGAGAGCCTGGGTCACCGTGGCCAGCCGCTTCAAGAGAGCTCCTCTCGACCATGGTCTACGCGCAGGGGTGAGCTCCTGGCGCCGGATCACTGATCAAGCCATGCCACCACGCGTGAAGGCCAACGCGAACTACTTCAACAGTAGACTCGCCCAGGTACAGGCGCACGTCGATGGCTACGACCAGGCTATCATCCTAAATGAGCGGGGCAACGTGAGTGAGCTACCCGGTGCCTGCCTGATGATGGTACGCGATAGCGTGATCATCACGCCCCCCGTGTCGGACAACATCCTCGAGAGCATCACCCGCGCCACGATTCTCGAGCTGTGCCAGAATGAACGCCTCTTCCCCATCATCGAGCGCTCAATCGATCGCTCCGAGCTCTACACTGCTGACGAGATCTTCGCCTGCGGGACAGGGATGGAGATCCGTCCGGTGACATCAGTAGACCACATTCCTGTGGGTTCGGGGATTCGCGGTCCGATCACCGAAGCGCTCCAGGAGCGCTACTTTGCCATTGCGCGCGGCCAGGACCCACACTGGTCCAGCTGGCTTACTCCGGTCTACCCAGTGACTGCGAGCGTCAAGTAGCCTCATCGGCTCGGGGTAATGGCGATCTCATGGGGTAGTTGACATCTCCAACGCAAGAAGTGACGAGAGGCACAGCATGGGCGGCAGTGCGCGCATCCCCCCCGATGAGATCATTGCTCTCACCGAAGAGCTCGTCGCATTCGACACATCCAATCCTCCCGGCAATGAGGAGCTGGCCATCCACGCTCTGGGAGCCTACTTGGAAGCTGCGGGACTTGCTGTCTCCTACCAACACGTCGGGGAGCAGCGCGCCAACCTCATCGCCCGCTTGCCCGGACGCTCTCACTCCGGCGGCCTCGTCTTCAGCGGGCACATGGACGTGGTTCCTGCGCGCGAAACCGGTTGGGAGACACCGCCCTTCACCGCAATACGCCGCGGAGGTCGCCTCTATGGTCGCGGCACCGCCGACATGAAGGGGGGTGTAGCAGCGATGGCCGTCGCACTAGCTACGCTGGCGCGCGACCACTTCACGCCCAGTTCCGATCTCACGATGGCGGTGACGAGCGGCGAAGAGCAAGGCATGCCAGGGGCTCAGATCGTATCGTCATCCCGCGTACTCGAGGGCTGTGCCGCTATGGTAATCGGAGAGCCCACTGGGCTCAACCTCTGTTCTGCAGAAAAGGGCTATCTCAACTGGAGCATCCAGGTACACGGCAAGGCCGCGCACAGCTCACAACCTCATCTCGGCGTCAACGCAATCTCATTCATGGCGCAGCTCATTGTTGCCATCGACAAGGCTACCTTCACCTTCACTCCTCATCCAGTTCTTCAGAAGCCTACGGTGACGGTAACGCTCATCCAGGGTGGCGTCGTGTTCAACGTCGTGCCACCTCTCTGCACCGCCTGGATCAACGTACGCAACCTCCCCGGTCAAACCCGAGAGAGCTGGGAGGCTGAGCTGCGTTCGCTTATCGACAGCACGATCTCGGCATCCCGGATACCGGTGCAGGTCGACCTTACCTTCACCTCCGGCGCTCCCGTCGTCGAGACTCCGCTTGACCACCCGCTAGTTCGTGCTGCCCACGAAGCGGTGGTGGCCATCCAGGGTCGTGAGCCCGCTGTCGAGGGCTTCACCGGTGGCACAGAAGCGAAGATCTACTTTCCGGCCTATCGAGTACCAACGATCATCGTCGGACCGGGACATCTGGAGATGGCTCACCAGACCAATGAATATGTCGACATCGATGAGCTCATCGCTGCCGCGAGTATCTATCGGGAGCTCGCGCTGCGCCTACTGTCAGACCACTCCCAGTAGTCCGTTACTCCTCTTCTGGCCGGTACTCGCAGGCTTCCCAAAAGGAGACCCCTCGCCCGCCACGCGGGAGAGGGATGCCGGAGGCAGGGTGAGGGACTGTCAGGCACCACTCAATGAACGAGTAACGGGCTCCTAGCTCATCATCTCCAAGCCGTGCAACAGGGGCAGGTGAGGGAGAGGTCTTGACAGCAGCTCCCCCTTACCTCTCTTCACAGCGGCTGCTACACGTTTCCTGCGTAGAGCGTCGGGAGTCCGGCGCTCTGGAGCAGCGTGCTCAATGAGGCAACTGGCCCACTCAGCAGCGCATCGTACTGAGCGCGCTGCGCATCGACCAAGCCACTCAGCACAGCGAACACTTCGTAGCTCTGCTTCGTGGGTGCATAGTCCGCCATGTCGACGACCAAAGCCAGCGAGGCAAGGCGTACGTTGAGACGGTTGGGCGTGCCCAACGGGGTGTCAGGCTTCGGCTCAATGAGCTGAACCTCGATGGCATCAAGCTGCTCGAGGATCGTGCGGCCAGAGTTGTTTGCCTGTTCCTCAACCTCGTGACCCTTGATGCGCTTCAGCCAGTTCTGAATCTGCTGGCGCACGTCACGGAGCTGCAACACGAGGTTGTGCGTCTCCGTGATCTTCGCATTCACTTTCTGCACAAACCCCGTTTGCGCCTCAAGGTCCGTATTCGCAACCGTGAGCCGCGGATCTTTCAGTACGTTGAACTGAGTCGACGGCGAATCGCCGCCGGCATCGAGCCGTACTTCGTACGTGCCCGGAGGCACCAGCGCCCCTCTCAAGCTATTTTGTGTCGTCGTATCGCCAGGCACCGCTCGTGGCTCACGATAACGCAAGTTCCACACGAAGCGGTTGATTCCGGCATCGGCTGTTGGCTTCGGACGTGCCCGCAGACCTTCTTCCTGCTCCTCATCGCTGGCATAACTGTTGATGAGATCCCCGGTCAGCGTGAAGAAGCTGAGCTTGACCGTGCCTTGCGGCTTTTCTTTGAGGAAGTAGGTGATAACGACACCCTCAGGGGGATTCTCGCCGCAGTCGACGAGCTGATCGCGTACCTTACCGCTCGTGTCCGTCCAGCGCCGAGTGGTCACGACGATCGGTCCCACGGAGCGGAAGTCATTCTCCTGCGGTGCTCGGAATGACCGGCTGTTCAACCGAAAGCGCACTGTATCCTTCGGCTCGAACAGCTTGCTGTTACTCTCCGCCACTGCCGGAGTAAGCTGCCGCAGCGCGGTCAGGTCATCAAGAATCCAGAATGAGCGCCCGTGCGTCGCCGCCACGAGCTCATCATCCTTGACCTTGACGTCGTGCACGGGAACCACTGGCAAGTTGCCACGGGCCGGTAGCCAAGTGCCACCATCATCAAAAGAGATGTAGAGGCCGGTTTCTGTCCCAGCATAGAGCAGTCCACGGCGCACGGGGTCGGCCCGGATCACTCGCGTGAAGTCGTACGCCGGGATGCCGGACGTGATGCGCTGCCACGACCGGCCATAGTCCATTGTCTTGAAGAGATACGGACGGCAGTCATCATGCTTGTAGCGTGTCGCCGCAATGTAGGCACTGGCAGCATCGAATGGCGACGGCTCGATCATGGAGATGAGGGACCATTCCGGCAGAGATGGAGGCGTGATCTCTATCCACGTCTTGCCGCCATCCTGAGATAGGTGAACGAGGCCATCGTCGGTACCCGCCCAAAAGAGTCCTGGCTGGTGGGGCGACTCGACGAAGGCGAAGATCGTGCAGTATGCCTCGGCTCCAGTGTTGTCCTTGGTGATCGGTCCGCCCGAAGGCTGCAGCTTGGTAGGATCATTGCGCGTCAGGTCAGGGCTGATGATCTCCCAGCTGTCCCCCAGATCCGTGGATTTGAACACGTAGTTGGCAGCGACATAGAGCGTGTTCGGATCGTGTGGGGAAAAAGAGATAGGATAGGTCCACTGGAAGCGGTACTTCAGATCTTTCGCACCCGTGCCCATGCCCATCGTGTCGGGCCAGACCGCAATATTGCGCCGCTGCTTAGTACGGTGGTCATAACACAGGAGACGGCCGTTGGGCGGACCATTGCCGATGGCACCGCCCACGACGATATTGGGATCATCCGGTTTTACCGCAATGTAGCCGCTCTCGCCGCCTCCGGGATCATTCCACTCGAGCTGGGAGATGTAGCCGTGGTTGGAGCGGCTCGGGATCGAGATGGCCCAGCCCTGATCCTGCTGCGACCCATACACACGATATGGGTGCTGGTTGTCCGTGATCACATGGTAAAACTGCGCTGTCGGCTGGTTGAAAATGGTCGACCAGCTGACCCCACCATCGAAGGTGACGCAGGCGCCACCATCGTTGCCTTCGACCATGCGGAGCGGATTCTTCGGATCGATCCAGAGGTCATGGTTGTCGCCGTGTGGGGTTGGGATCGACGTGAACGTCTTGCCACCATCGATCGACTTCCAGAGCGACAGGTCCAACACCCAGACCGTATCGGCATCCTGCGTGTCGGCGTAGACGTGCATGTAATACCAGGCTCGCCGCCGCAGATCACCGGCCTCGCTCATGCGCGTCCACGTATCGCCGCCATCATCGGAACGGAAGAGCGCACCATCCTCGGCCTCCACGAGCGCCCACACCCGGCCGGGCTTCACGGGTGACACGATGATGCCGATCTTCCCGAGCACACCCACCGGCAGACCCTGCTTCCGCGTGAGCTCCGTCCACGTGTCGCCACCATTGGTTGACCGGAAGATTCCGGATCCAGGCCCGCCGCTAATCAGTTGATGCGGGGAACGCTGCGCTTCCCAGAGTGCGGCGTATATGATGCGCGGGTTCGTTGGATCGATGCTGACATCGATACCACCAGTATGATCGTTGCGGTAGAGTACGCGCTGCCAGGACTTACCGCCGTCCGTCGTGCGAAAGATGCCGCGTTCGCTGTTCGGGCCGTAGGCGTGACCAAGCGCTGCGACGAAGACCGTATCGGGATCGGAGGGATGGACCTTGACTTTGCCGATGTGCCGAGTGTCGCTTAAACCAGCGTTCGTCCACGTCTTCCCACCATCAGTCGAGCGGTAGATCCCATCTCCGTGCGAGACATTGCTGCGAATAGTAGCTTCACCAGTTCCAGCGTACACCACATTGGGATCGGATGGTGCAACGACAACTGCTCCCACCGCAGCCGTGGTGAAGTACCCATCGGACACGCAGTGCCAGGAGATGCCGCCGTCAGCCGTCTTCCAGACACCACCTGCAACCGCCCCAAAGTAGAACGTCAAGGGGTCCACCGGATCTCCGGCTACCGCTACTACACGGCCACCTCGGTGTGGGCCAATGAGGCGCCACTGCATGACGCCCTGAACGGCTTTCCCGAGTTGCCCTTCTCCCATGACCGGATCCCCTTCCTTCTAGCAAGGACTGATTAGGCAGAGCACACCACCCTGACAATGAAAGCGAGCCCATTCCCCTTCTCGCGAAAGCGCTGGTGGCGCCGTCAGATCTTCAGCTTCGGATCGAGAGCGTCGCGAAGCCCATCACCAACGTAGTTGATCGAAAGCACCGCAAGAAAGATGCAGCCACCAGGAAAAATCGCCATCCACGGCGCAATGTTGAGATAATTCTGAGCGTCGTAGAGCATTCGGCCCCAGGTTGGGGTGTCCGGCGGGAAGCCAAGCCCAAGGAAGGATAAGGTCGACTCGGCAATAATAGCTGAGCCGATTGCCAAGGTCCCTGCCACGATGACAGGGCTCATGACATTCGGCAGGATGTGCCGAAAGATCTGACGGCGCGCCGGTACCCCAATGCAGCGTGCTGCTAGTATGAACTCGCGCTCCCGTGTCGCCAGCACAGCGGCACGCACTAGGCGGGCTGTCGACATCCAGTTGAGTCCGCCGATCACCAGAACCATCAGCGTGAAGATTCCCAGCGTCGTCCCAAGCCGCTTGGTGATCGTATCACGAAACAGGTAGATGATGAGCAAGAGCAACGGCAACTGAGGAATGGAGATGAAGACCTCCGTCAACCGCATCAAGATCGCATCAAGCCAGCTCCCGAAGAACCCAGATAGCAGGCCAATCAACGCACCCAGAGTAATCGAAACCAGCATGGCGACGAGACCAACAGAGATCGAGATACGACCGCCGAAGAGCACACGAGCGAGGACATCCTGGCCGAGATCATCGGTTCCCATAGGGTGCTTCAGCGATGGCGGAGCAGAAGCCGCGGCAAAGTCAACGTCCGTGATCTTCACGTGATAGACCCACGGTCCAACGAGGCAGACCAGTGCCAGCAGGATGAACACCGTGGCACCAGCAACCGCAACCTTATGGCGGATGAAGCGCCTGCCGACATCTCCCCAAAGCGAGCGCGGCTTACGCTGTAGGAAGAGCGCATCGGGATCGAGACGCGTTTGGATAGAGGGAAGTGTACGGCTTGGGACTGCCATCTCAGCTATACCTTATCCGTGGATCCAGCACAGCATACAACAGGTCAGCAACGAGATTGAAGAGCACTACCAGGATGGCAAACGTAAAGGTGATGTCCATCACCACAGGAGTGTCGCTGTTCTCGATAGAGGTGATGAGGAGCGATCCAATTCCTGGAACGCGGAAGATTTGCTCGGTCACCACTGCCCCCGTGAATACCGCTGGAAGCTGTAGCGCCATCAGCGTGATCACTGGGATGAGCGCATTGCGCACCACGTGCCGTGTGATGACGACCCGCTCTCTAAGCCCCTTCGCTCGTGCGGTCCGCACGAAATCTTCGCGTAGATTGTCCAGCATCGACGCACGGGTAAAACGCGCTAGTCCTGCCGTCTGAAACAGCGCGAGAACGGCAACCGGCATCACTGCCTGCTTCAGCATATCCCCGACACTGCTAACCTGTGTATTGTAGATCGAAGGCAGCCAGCCGAAGTGGACGCTGAAGACGAGGATCAGCAGCAAGCCGGTGAAGAAGGTGGGGAGAGAGAAACCAATGAACGCCAAGGCGGTCGCGATGTGATCAAACCACGAATATTGCCGCGTCGCCGCCAGCACCCCCACCGGAATAGCGATGAGCACAGCAACGACGTAGGCGCTGCCAATGACCCACAGGTCAGTCGGCAGGCGCTGGGCGATCAGTTTGTTGACGGGAAGCTGGCTCTGGAAGGAATAGCCCCAGTTCCCGTGGAGGAAGGCAATTGCCCACTTGACGTAGCGAACGGGCACCGGCTGATCTAATCCGTAGTCGTGACGGATCTGCTGGCGCACTGCAATAGGCACATCAGGGTTGTCGGCGAACTGAGCAAGAGGATCGCCTGGGGCGAGTGCAAGTATGGCAAAGACCATCATACTGATTAAGATCAGCGTTGGTACGGCCCACGCAACCCGCCGGATGAAATATGCTCCCACGCAGTCATAACCTCCTCTCGCTTGGAGTCGAGCGGTAGTTCGCCCGATGCTGTATACATCACGCCGTGTATCGAGATGACTTCACCGCAGTTTTCGTGTCAGAACGTGTTGACCGCGCCAGTGCAGGAATCGAGCGATTCGTGGCGTCTGCCTTGCTGCAACGTTCACACCAGCACTTCCACGTTCGCCCTCGCTGAGTTGCGTATGGAGCGACTGCACGAACCGCCCCGCAAGGCGCTGCTGCCCACCGCTAGCGCACGCTCACCGCTCATCGCACTGTCCACAGCACAGCACGCGAGCTTGCATCCTCGATCGAACGCGCCGCACCTACGCAGCTTTTCACCGCTCGCGACCCTACCACGCCCATCGAGTGGCCACCCTCTCTTGGACGTGTAGGTTCAGCACCCCGCCACGCTCTTGCACTTACTCAACTTCCTTCGCCCAGATGATCTGCGCTCACTGCAATACTGGCGGACGAAGCAAATGGTCCGCCGCAACTGCGCTGGATGCTGGACCGAGGTGCGGGGTCCCGAGATGAACAGCAGCCCTGGTGCTCACTCTTCTTGCAAGAATAGCACAGGAGCGAAGCCCGTCTGCACCTACGACCACTGCGGCTCGATGGAAGTACCAGTGCTTCGCAGCCGGTCGCTTCGGTCCTGAAGCTCCAGCACTGTCCCTGCGCATTGAGAGCTCGCCAGAGAGTCCGAGAGGAAAACCAACAGAGCGGTGGGCAAGTGCTGCGCACGCATTGCTCCCGGTATCCCCGTGCGCTATCGTCTCGGGCAGCGCCGTTCTCTCGGTCTATCCGGCCGAGAGAGACGTCCAGAGTTTAGCCGGTGTGGCAGAGGCGAGAGGTCGTGACCGTCCTCGTTCACGCCAGTTGTACGAGATGAGGAAAGAGAAGTTATGAGCACAACGAGATTCGTAGTCCAGGCGGGGCGCCACACGAGAAAGCAGGTTCCGTTGGCAATCCCGGTCGACGGCGCTGGATCAGCGCCCCTGGCTGTGCGCAACGAGCGCACCGGAGAAACGCTTCCGGCACAACAATGCGCCGAAGGGATAGCTTTCATCCTACCAGAGCTAGGTGCCGGCGTTGAAGAAACCTTCTCCATCGTGTCGATACCGGTCTCAGCAGGCGGCGTGACGGTCAAGGAGCATAGAGAAGAGCTCGAGATCGCCCTTGAGGGGGCGCTTGTGACGCGCTATCGCTTCGCCGGCGAGGGCTTGGCTCGACCGTACTTCTGGCCAGTCATCGGACCAGGCGGCATGGAAGTCACACGCGCCTACCCAATCATTCCCGACCGGCCTGGGGAGACACGTGACCACCCGCACCACCGATCGCTGTGGGTCTCATACGGTGAGCTCGATGGTATCGATGCCTGGTCGGAAGCTCCCGGCCATGGCCGCACCTTACACGATCGATTTGAAGCAGTGACGAGCGGGCCAGTCTTCGGCGGCTTCGTGGAGTCGACACGCTGGGTTGACAGCGTTGGCCGAGAACTCCTTCGAGAGCAGCGCGAGCTGCGCCTCTACAGAGTATCAGGAGATCTCCGGGTGCTTGATCTGACCTTGAACTGGACATTCGAGCGTAAAGACGAGCGCGGCCGCCGCTACAGTCTCGGACAGGTCCACCTTGGTGACACGAAGGAGGCCGGGCTCATCGCGGTGCGCGTCGCGACGAGTATGGATGCCAAAGTCGACGGCCGCATCGAGAATGCCTGGGGCGGAATCAGCGAAGCAGAGACGTGGGGCAAGCGTGCTCCGTGGTGCGATTACTCCGGCCCGGTGGGCGGTGAGATCGCCGGGATAGCTGCGTTCGACCATCCTGGCAACTTGCACTTCCCGTGTTACTGGCACGTTCGCAACTACGGGCTCATGGGCGCGAACCCCTTCAGCGGCGAGAATTTCACCGGTAACCCGCTGGAAAACGGCGCTATGACCTTTCGGCCCGGCGATCAGCTTCGCTTCCGCTATCGCGTGGTGCTTCACCAAGGCAACGCTTCCGCTGCCCACGTAGGAGAACGCTGGTTCGACTTCGGCTTTCCTCCAACCATCACGGTCACTCCGAAATAGCTCCCTACAGAGTAGAGGGAAGGGCGTAATGGCGCTACCAGTACGATTGGCTATCGTTGGCATCGGTGTCATAGGTCGCTCCCACGTCAACAATGCACTCACCTTGCAGTCAGAAGGACTCCTCGACCTTGTCGGCCTCGCCGACATCGACATCGCGCTGGCTCACGCAGCCAGCGACGCGCACGGCATTCCCGTCTTCGGGAACGCCGAGGAGGTTCTCGATCAGGCGCGCCCCACCCTGCTGCTCATCGCGACACCACACCCGCAGCACGAGGCCGCCACGATTGCAGCTGCGCAGCGTGGCGTCCACGTCCTCTGCGAAAAGCCCTTCGCTCACACGGTGTCCGCAGCAGACCGCATGATCGCGGCGTGCCAGTCCGCAGGCGTCATGCTGGGCATCGACTTCCAGCAGCGTACTACACCCTCGTACATTAAGGCGCAGCAAATAATCCACGACGGTCAGCTCGGTGACCTCTACCACGTCAGCTTCGTAGCGAGCGGCTGGTATCGCACCCAGGCCTACTACGACAGCGGTGGGTGGCGGGGTACTTGGGATGGCGAGGGCGGCGGCGTGATCATGAATCAAGCTCCGCACCATCTCGATCTCTACTGCTGGCTGGCTGGTCTGCCACGCCGGATCAAGGCGAGCGCCTTGACGCGCACCCATGACATTGACGTTGAGAACACGGTGTCCGCATTGCTTGAACACGGTCCAGAGCGGGTGGACAGCTTCTACACCACGACGGCTGAGTGGCCAGGTCGTACCGAGCTAAATGCTTCCACGTTGAGTCGTCTCCGTTAGGCTGCTGAGGCGAGGGAGTCGGTCGGCGGGGTGCTTGGACTGCCGAGAGACCGGAGGACGCCGAGGGGGTCGGCCTGGAGGCGGTCCACCTCGGCCTCGGCGTCGGCATAGAGCGCCCAGAAGTCGTCGCGGTGGTGGTTGTGGGTCACCCGATGGCGGAACTGACGCCAGAGCCACTCGATCGGATTGCTGTCCGGGTCGTAGGCCGGGGTGTAGACCAGCCGGAGGGCGCCGCCGTGGCGCGCCAGCGTCTGCCGGACCAGGCGGGACCCCTTCGGCGTGTGGGTGCGGGCATTGTCCAGGAGGACGAGGGCGATCCGTCCTCTGGCCGTGGAGCGCGCCACCAGGTCGTCCAGTTGCAGGCATAGGGTCTGGGCGTCGCGGCGGGGGCTGAAGCCGAAGGAGAGCCAACCGGCCCGCCAGTCCACCGCGCCGAAGCCCAGGCACTTCTGGTGGTTCCCCGGCGCCCGGACCAGCCGCTGCCCCTGCCGACCCTTCGGGCTCCACAGCCGCGTGAGCGTGGGATGCAACGCCACCTGCACCTCGTCTTGCAGGTAGAGGTCCGCCCGAGGCAGGAGGCGCAACAGCTCGGGTACGTCGGTTGGCACGTCCGCCAACAGGTCCGGTTCGCCGAGCGCCGGCAGCAGGTCGGCGGCGCCGTCGACCAGGGCGGCCGTCAGCAGGAGCTCCGCCCGCAGGCGTTTCCCAGGTAGTCCGCCTGCTCCTGGGCCTTGTGCGCCACCGTCCAGGTCAGCCGCTTGCAGACGTAGCCCAGCCGATGGGGGTGGCGACGCACCGTCTCCTGGTCCACCGCGATTCCGGTCTTTCCGGCGAGGTAGTCGGCCAGCAGGCTCGTCGTCCAGTTGGCGCTCGGCACGGCCACGTCGTGCGGGTCCAGGTCGATCACCCGCCCCAGTTCCCGCAGCCATGCCAGCGTCACGACCGGCGCCGGTCCGGGGGCGTGGCCGCGCGGGATCCCCACCACCCCGTCCCGAACAAACCGCCGCAATACCTTGCGGACCGTCGCCACGTCCCGCCGCACCAGCGGGGCGATCTTGCTCGCCCGCAGCCCCTGCTCGCCCGCCAGCAGCACCATCTGACAGCGCGTCCGCGTCTCCGCGTCCGCTGCCGTCTCGTAGCAACGTTCCACCGCCGCCCGCTACACGGGCGTCCACACATCCATAATCGTCGTCAACATCTCGGTCCAGAGTCCAGTCTCGGAGCGCCACACGCACTCCCTTCACCCTACCCCACACCAACCGCCCCGCGCCACAAGCAGGTGGAAGCATTTAGGGTTTCTCCTTATCGGTGGGCTGAGCCAAGAACGAGAGCGACCGCGGCGGTCGGCGAAGGTGCGTAGCCGCGACATTGGCCACGCCGGAGCGCACCTGGGAGGCGTCCTCGCCCATGCTGACATCGCGGACGTCGTGCAGGCGGTTCTCGCTCCGCCAGTAGCGGCGAATGAGGCGCAGCAGCCGGGTGGCATTGGCTCGCTCTGACGACAGGCTGCTGATGCCGAACGTGACCTCCGCGCTGATCTCGCCCGTGCAGCAATCCACCCGGCGACGGATCAAGCGCCAGAGTTGCTGGATAGCCGGCCAGGGCTGCCCGTGCGTGCCCAGTTCGCCTACTTGCCCATTCCAGGCGGGATCGCCCAGCGCCCACAGGTCGCGGCGCTCCAGTCGTCCATGTGCCGGCTTGGCGGGCGCCTGCACGGCCACGGTGAGGACGGCTCCGCGCTCCTGCCAGAGCCGCTGCTCCCACACCGGTCACTCGCTGGGTGGCCGCAGCGCGACCGCCTCCGCCGGGTCACCCACGCACCGGGGGGAGGGAGACGGCCCGGCGAAGGTCCTCTCGCAGTGCCGGTTGATTCTCCTTGACGGGCAGCATGTAGTCGCCGCCCGCCGCGACAATCTGGGTGCAGACCTCCCGTTGCGTCTGCAGCGCGTCCCTGATCACCACCGCGCCTTCCAGCGGCGCTTGGGCCAACGCCGCTTTGGTGGCGGCCAGTTCCTGTCCCTTGCCGGGCGCGAGTACGTGGGCTAGCACCGCCGCAGCACATAGACGGCCACCAGATGGACGCCGGGCACCTGCTCGCCGTGGATGCCCCGCAACGTCTTGCCGTCCACCGCCAGCATCTCGCCCGCTTGGACGCTCGTTCGAACGCCGCCACATCCAGCCCCTTGAACACGCGGTGCAACGTCGCCACGCTCGGGCTGCGGCCCGACACAAGCCCCAGCGCCAGCAGCAACGCCGGCCGATCGCTGCGGCGTTCCCGCCCCCATTGCGCCATGACATACAAGCTGCGTGCTCCGCAGAGCATCGCCGTCACGGCGAACTGCAGCGTCGGCACGAGCCCATGCACCCCCAGGTGTGTCCGCCGCCGGTCTGGAATCGCCGCCAACGCTTCTGCCAAGCTCTGTCCTGCCATCTCACTCCCCAGCTGCCTGGCAGGCAGCGGGCAGTGTAGCCACTGCGCACAGTAATGAAACGCGGCACGAAACGCGCCTTGCTGGCCGTCGCGCATAGCGTCCTTACCGCCATCTACCATGTCTTGTGGACCAAGCACCCCTACCACGACCTCGGCCCGGATTACTTCGACAAGCTCGACGCCGAACGCCTCCAACGCCACTACGTCCAGCGCCTCGAGCAGCTCGGCTGCACCGTCACCATCACGCCAAAAGCGGCTGCCGGCTAACCCCGAGCAGCGGAGATTTTCGGAAGAAAAGACGGAAGTACCGGCACCTTGATGCATGGTGCATAAATGTGGGATAACGAGAGTAACGTGACAGGCTGTCAAGGGGACTCACCTGAGAAGTGTGGCTGCTGATGCTGGCGACGCTACTTGATGGGGGTGAAAGGGCCGAATATGGGCCGTTTTAGCGATGTGCTCTATGCGCGTCCGTCATTCCTGGGTGGTATGGCGAGCGTGCTGGATTTAGGCGGGACGCTCGTGAGCTACAACGACTCGGCCACGGCTGAGGAAGCTGATCGCCGGGCGTTGTATGCGGATTGGTGCCAGATCGGAGAGGACCTCCGGCAGGCGATCGCTGAGGAGACGCGGCAAAGCTATCGTCCTGTGACGAAGACCAGGCGTGGCCGGCCGTAGCCGGGTCAGAACCGGCGGAGGGCAGCAGGGGCAGCTCGCTCAACGCGCTGCTCGAACACAAGGTCAGCGAGCAATAGCATCGCAATGCGTGGCCCAGGTTTCTTCGTACTATGCCGGTCCCATTCCTCCTCCGGAAGTGCTCCGGCAGTATGATTGAGATCGTGCCTGGAGCTGCTGAGCGCACCGTGATTACCGGAGATAACCGGCGGGCAGACCGTGGGCAGTGGCTGGCGTTTGTGTTGGGGCTTACTGGCTTGGTAGGCGCCATTGGTGTCATCTTGAGAGGCTATGGCGCCGAGGGTAGTGTGATTTTCGGCGCTACGCTCGTTGCGCTCGTCGGCACGTTTTATCTACGGCCACCGGATGCGCCAGCAGGAGCGGGAACGGAAGGACCGGTCGCTTGCTCGCGAGTGAGCGAGATGGAGTCCACCGTAGGTAGTCTGGGCGTAAGATGAATTGCCCGAGAATCAGGGGGCCACGCCGTGTTCTACTCGCTGCGGTCCTGGTCCTGTGCGCCCTCTTTCCCTCCGCGTGCGCGACTGCAGCCTCCCAGGCTATCGGCGTCTCCGGAGATCACCTTGTCCGCGCTGGCCATCTGTTCATCGTTCACGGCGTGCAGATCGTCGGGATCGTGGCACCGGACGGAGCCCTACGCGGCCAGTACCTGATCGCTCACCAGCACTTCGGGGCGGCGGAGCTCAAAGCCGCTCGCGCCTGGGGTGCCAACACCATTCGCTTTCAACTGAGCGAGCCCGGTCTCGATCCCCGGTCCAGCCTCTACACAGCCGCCTACGTCACGGAGATCCGTTCGGCCGTGCACATGGCACGCCAGGACGGGCTCGCCGTCATCCTCTCGCTCCAAGATCAGCCTCCGAGCGGTGAAGCTAACCCTTGGCCGATGCCAACGGCTGAGACCTCCCGCGCCTGGAGCGTCCTCGCCCCGCTCTTCAAGAACGACCGAGGCGTGATGTATGAGCTATTCAACGAGCCAGCGCTGCCACCAAACCCTACTGACTGGCGCCTCTGGGCCCAAGGCGGCACCGTGCCGCCCTGGCGCACCCACTCCACCTTCCAGGCTGTAGGCGCCCAATCCCTGATCGATCAGATTCGAGCCACCGGAGCCCGCAACGTCATCATTGTGGACGGCCTGCGATGGGCCGAGAGTCTCCTCGGTCAGCCTCCGTTGCACGATCCAGCCCACGAGCTAGCCTATGCCGTCCACCCGTACTTCGGCAGCTGGATGAAACCGAACGCTGTGACTGCCTGGAATCGAAACTTCGGATTCATGGCTGCCCGCGAGCCGGTCATCGCTACCGAGTGGTCGGAACACTCCAGCTCCAAGGGTTGCAACGCTCGCTATCCCGTCCTGGCGAAAAAACTCATCAATTACCTGAAGAGCCATGACATAGGCGTGGTAGGGTTTGCCTTCGACCTGCCCGGCACGATCGTGACCGGCTGGAGCTATACACCGACCACCTACGACAACTTCAACTGCGCCGTCCCCGGCGATGGCCCCGGCGCCTTGATTCACGCCTGGTTCACAAGTCACTGAGAGCCGCAGAGGTAGAGCAGGCAATCGACACGCTATGGGCGCAACGCGATGTGATCTGGCTGATCGAATACGCTGAACGCATCGCGAAGGAGGCACGCCAGTTCATACGCGCCAGTGTGACCAAGGGGTGGGCACTCCGGAGTCACGACGCGATTCACCTCGCCTCAGCGAAGCACCTCGGCGTAGCCAGGTTTCATACCTATGATGTGATACTCTTCAAGTATTCCGCGCTGGTGGATTTTCTCACCGAGGAGCCGCAAGTCGACCAGCCGTCATTAGCGATATGAGCAAAATCTTGATATCTGTTGATTCCTCCGCTAGCTCAGAACCTCAAACGAGGAGAGAAAGCGAGCCATAATACATGCCCGGAGTCTCGCTGGAACAAGCACTGCTCACGTCAGCACTCACACTGCTGGGCATTTTGGTCATACAGATTTGGCAAAGCCACCGAGATCGGCTGAATGATGAGCGTGTGCTGCGTGATCGGCGAGTAGAGCGCGTACAGCAGCTCTTGGGCAACACCATCACGCTACTTGAAGAGTGGCACAGTCTACTGAGTGATCGTATCGACCCTAACGCTAGCTCCATTAACAATAATGAGGACTTGAAGGCGCGCTATCAAGCGTCTATGCGCACATATCGCAAGCTTCACCCGTCGCTCCTGCTGGATAGTGCGACCGAAGAGTTTGCCGATCGTTTGTATGAGGCACTATTTACCTTCGTCGGAGCATTCCTGAGCGCTGACGCCACTTCTATGGTGGATAAGCCACTGGAGATGTGGAAGTACCTGCAGCGTGTCGCTGCAAGGGCGCAAGAGGTGCTCAGCGAGATCGAGCAGCCCTTGCCACATAGGCGGTTTCTCTTCCAGAGGAAGTCACAGGCAGCTCCCAACGTGCCTCCGCCCCATCCTTTGAGTGGGGAGATACGGCGGTTTTGGGTGCAAGCCACGGATGTCGAGCATAAGAAGCCGAGGCTGTAGCTCGCTGTGGATGCTGAATCACTACCAATGCTACCACCTGCTCGGCTAGCTGGAGCGCCACATGAAGCCTACTTCCGGGAAGGGACGATATTCACCTTCACTTCATCGTCGATATCCGGATTATACGGCCCGGGCCGGCCATTCTCCTCTTCACCCTTCCACCGGCACTGGATGCGGTTGCGGTACGGGAGATCGTCACCGCGCTCAATTTTTCCAAAGGGCTGATACCATAGGAAGACTCTTGGGCCATACCATCTGTTCTCTGTATGTGGCGGCAGCGTGGTAAGACAGAGATTGCCGTGAAGGAGATAGTGGCTTAAGAAGGTGGAGCGAGCGATGGCGGAGCGACTGCGCGAGCGGCATTGCCTGCCGTGCAAGGGTGGTGAGCCGCCGCTGGCCGAGGAGCGGGTGGCGGAGCTGCTGAAGGATCTGCCGGAGTGGGAACAGGAGGGACAAGCGCTGCGGCGGGCGTTCCGCTTCAAGAATTTTCGGGAGACGATGGCATTCGTGAGTGCCGTGGCGTGGATCGCCAACCGGGAGAACCACCATCCGGACTTGGAGGTGGGGTATAACCGCTGCGTGGTGCGGTATAGCACGCACGCGATTGGCGGGCTGTCGGAGAACGACTTCATCTGTGCGGCGCGGATCAACGCCCTGCTGGAATAAATTCCTCGATCCTGTCATGCACTTCCAGTCAAGGTGAGGACCGCGCGGTGCAGCAGGTAGGCAAAGGCGAGGGAATGGAGACTCGCCAGCACGTGAGGCAAGCGCTTAGGCAGCAGGATGAATCCACGCTTGGCCTGAGGCAGCTTGACGATCTCCAGGCGGATGGCTACCGGCTCGAGCTTGCGGTCCTGGCGGAGCCGTCTGGGTGGGTCAGAGAATGAATTCTCCGCCCGCGCTGGCCATGCTGCACGTGGTTTTACGGATCGATAGGCTAAAGTCATCTCGCCTCGATCGAGATGTCGCCCTAGGCACTTCTTCGTAGTCGAATTCATCAGGCTCGAGTTCAAAGGATTTCCTGAAGAGCATCTTTTCAGTCCCCGGTGAGCACGAAGTGGATGGCACACCGGGACCGCTGCCTCCTCTCCACAGCGGGTGATCTTCCTCCTGGCCGTTCTGGTACCCGGAGGGGGCGGCAGAAGACTTGATACGGTCATGGCTCAAGCCGTCTGACGGCCGTGTCCATCGGGAGGGAATGGTGGTCGAAGCCTTGGTCGAAGCTGAGGACGGCGATGTCTCCCTGGCGCTCAGCATCAGCAACGCAATAGGAGTCTACGAAGGAGAGCGTTGGATGCGTGCGGTAGAGATCGAGCGCCCGGAGGCAGGTTCGCTTGTGGAGCGTCTGGATGGCCGGAAGTTTGAGCAGGCGGGTGAGGTGCGTGTGGATATCGGCTCGGGAGAGGTTATAGAGCCGTTTGGAGGAGAGGACTTGGATGGTTTCCACGAGCACCGCCTCCGAGAGGGAAAGGGTGCGTGTGCCTGCGGCAACCTCCTCGAAGACGGTGCGGGCGCGAGCGGCTTGTGCTGGGTCATCCTGTGTCAGATAGCGGATGATCACATTGGTATCCAGGACTTCCACGCCTTAGAAGCCCTCCCGTGCGGCCTCTTCGGCGTGTTCTTCAGCGGCAATCTCGGTCATCTCCTCAACCGAGAGGCGGCGCGGGAGTGCGGGAATGGTCCGGTAGCTGTCGAGGAAGGACTGGCGCGGGGCTGGTCTGATGCGGACGCTATCCTGTTCCAGGTCGATAACCACCTGGTCTTTGGGCTTAATCCCCAGGCGGCGGCGCACTTCGACGGGCAGGGTGATCTGCCCTTTGGGGCTGACACTGCTCAGAAACTCTTTCATGGGTGTACCTATGTGTTGTTGTATTACCTATAGAGATAGATTGTACTCCATCGAAGTATGTCTGTCAAGAGGGCAAAAGCATGACTGGAGGGTCTTGTCATCGGTGGACCTTCGTGGAGAAGATGAGGTGGACGGTGCGGCGGGGGTGCCAGGCGCTGGTGCAGCTCAATCCGGCCTTTGCCTCGGGGCGGACCATTCCCGACCTCGTGCGCGCCGGCCTCCTGGATCCGCGCTGCGAAGGCATATTCCGCCGCCGGCAGCAGCAAGGGGACCGTGGACAGCCAATCACCCTCTACCGGCATCAGGAAGAGGCCATCGCAGCAGCGGCAGAAGGAGGCGATTACGTCCTCACCACGGGTACAGGATCCGGAAAAAGCCTCGCCTACTTCATCCCCATCGTCGATGCCATCCTCAAGCAGGGATCGCCACGAAAAATCAGCGCTATCGTCGTCTACCCAATGAATGCCCTCTGCAATAGCCAGGCCGGCGCGTTGGAGCGCTTCCTCACCTGGGCCTATCCGGGAGGACGGCCACCCGTGCGGTTTGCACGCTACACGGGGCAAGAAAAGGATGCAGAGCGCGAGCAGATCCGCAAAGATCCACCAGATATCCTGCTGACAAACTTCATGATGCTGGAGCTGATCCTGACCCGGAACGAAGACCGGGCGATCGTGGAGGCAGCCAGGGGCCTGCGCTTCCTCGTGCTCGACGAGCTCCACACCTATCGCGGACGCCAAGGCGCGGACGTCGCCATGCTCGTGCGGCGGGTGCGGGAATGCCTCGACGCCCCGGCACTGCGCTGTATCGGCACGAGCGCCACGCTGGCAGGAGCAGGGACGCACCAGCAGCGGCAAGAGGAGGTGGCGAAGGTGGCGTCGCTCATCTTCGGCGCAGCGGTGAAACCAGGGCACGTGATCGAAGAGACGCTGTGCCGCGTCACCGAAGGAGAACGCCCCACACCGGCGGCGCTGGCCCAGGCGCTAGCTGAAGAGCCCTTGCCCGATTCTTACGAAGCGCTCCGTTCCCATCCGCTCGCCGTCTGGCTGGAGCTCGCCTGCGGTATCGAGCAGGATGACGTCGGACGGTGGGTGCGGCGGCGCCCCCGGCGTCTGCGCGAGGTGAGTAGGGACCTCGCAGACGAGAGCGGCGTCGCCGAAGAGCGCTGTCATGAGCGCCTGCGCCAGCTCCTGCTCCAAGGCAGCACTGTGACGAATCCTCTCGATGGCACACCACTCTTCGGCTTCCGGCTGCATCAGTTCATCAGCCGTGGCGACACACTCTACGCCACGCCAGAGCCCGATGACGTGCGCTACCTGACGACAGAAGGACAGCTCTACGTTCCAGACAGCGAGCGCAGTAAGCGGCTCTACCCACTGGCCTTCTGCCGACTGTGCGGCGCCGATTTCCTCGTTGTCAGCCTGCAGGAAAAGGATGGCACACAGTGGATCGAGCCGCGGCAGCTCGATGATCGCTCATCTGGTGAGACGCGTGGCTACCTCTTCCTCGATCGCCCGGGTTACCTCGACCTGCACGATCCTGACGTCTATCCCGATGATTTTCCCAAGCAGGCGCTGCGCAGCTACGCCCAGCGGGTGTGACGGGCCAGCCATGAAGAATCCTTGGGCACCATCCGTACCTAGAGTCGTAGTGGGTCACGCTGCAAATAGCGGAGCAATGGGGTAGGCTGTGGGTCGAGCGGCCGTGGTGGTGCGCGCAGGAGGAGTGGGCGATGGCGCGACACCAGCAGGAATCGTTGCGAGCGCTCAGCGAGGCAGAGCGGGCGGCGTTGGAGCGCCTAAGAGCCTATCCGAATAACCCGGCGGCGCGGCAGGCGACCAGGCCGCAGGCGAAGTGGAGGAAGGCGAGGTAGTTCTCGGCCTTCTTGTCCCAGCGGACCAGCAGGCGCCGGCAACGGTTCAGCCAGGAATGCGCCCGTTCCACGACCCACCGGCGCGCCTTGAAGCCTGCCTCGCGCTGGATCGCCGAGGCTTCCTCGCCGCGCGACCGGATGTGGGCGGTGAAGCCGAACTCCCGCAGGGTGGCGCGCACCTCGTCGTAGTCGTAGCCTTTGTCCAGGCACAGCCCTTGGGGTCGGTCCGCCGTCGGCTCGGGGCGCTCGGCCACCAGTCCCTCGATCGTCGCGCGCGCCAGCTTCATGTCGTTACGGTTCGCCCCGTCGATCGCCAGCCCGATCGGCACGCCGTGCCCGTCGGTGAGCAGGCTGCGCTTCGCGCCGCCCTTGCCCCGATCCGTCGGGTTGGGGCCGGTTTTTTTCCCCGCCCAGCGTGGCCTTCGTCATCGCCCCGTCCATGCTCAGCCACGCCCAGTCGATGCCGCGCAACTCGTCGAATTGCTCCACCCCCGCGCGCCAGAAGGCGAGGAAGACGCCCGCCGCGACCCACTCCTGGAAGCGATCGTGCGCCGTCGAGTGCGCGCACAACTCCGTCTGGTCCAAGGCTTGCCACTGGCACCCCGTTCGCAACACGTAGAAGATGGCGTCCGCGCAGGCGCGATCGGCCACGCGCGGCCGACCACCGCCATAGCGATGCGGGTTCGGGTGGGCCGGCAGCAGCGGCGCCAACCGCGCCCAGAGCGCATCGGAGACGCGGTAGCCCGTCGTCGTGGGGTTGTTTCGGGTCCGCGGGCGAGTCCGCAGCTCGGCCCCCTGCTCACCTATGATGTTCACCAGTTTCATAACCCCATGCTACCGCCTCAGCCGGTTATCCGGATAGGCTCTAAGTCGCAGCGGCAGCGAACGAGCGGATCGGGTGCGGCGGGCGCAGGCCATCCTCGTGGTGGCCGAGGGACAGTCGTTCACAGCGGCGGCGCGGCGGGCGGGGGTGCCATCCGACCTACGATGCGGCGGCGCGAGCCAAAGTGGTCGCGACGGCCCAGCGGACGCCAGATCGTCGGCAGGACGGTACCGCTACGTGGTCGCTGCGCATGTTGGAGCGGACGGTGCGGCGAGAGGGATTGTCGACCATCGGGGCCACCACCATCCGCCGGGTGCTGCACGACGCCGGCAGCTCCTATCAGCGCAGCAGAACCTGGTGCCCCACGGGGACGGCGGTGCGGCAGCGCAAGAGCGGGCCGGTCACGGTGTGACCGATCCCCAGACCGAGCAAAAAAGGGGCTGATCGAGCAAGCCTACCGTGAGGCGGAGGGCGCTGGGCTGGCATTGCTCTGTCAGGATGAAGCCGGTCCCTACCAGGCCATCCCCCAGCCTGGCGCCTCCTGGCAGCCGGAGACCAAACCGGCGCGGCAGCCCCACGAGTATATCCGGGGAGGGGCCGCCAAACTGCTGACCTTGTTCCGTCCGGTCACCGGCGCCTTGCGCGCCAAAGCGGTCACCAGCGGCACGAACGCCGTCTTGCACCCCTGGCTGATGACAGAACTGGCGCAGGTCCTCGCTGCCTTGCCCGCCGTCGAGGCGGTGGAGGCGGAGCGTCCCGCCCTCGCCCAGTGGCAGACCTGGCTCGGGCATCCGCCGATCACCTCCTTGCCGCCGCTGCGCGCCGTCCTGGTCTGGGACAATCTCGCCGGCCACCTCAGCTGGTCGATCGTCCGTTGGCTGTTCCAGCACGGCGCCATGCCACTGTACACGCCGCTCAGCGGCTCCTGGCTGACCATGGCGGAGTCGATCCCGCGCATCCTCAAGCAGCGTGCGCGGTGGGCAGCAGCCGACGCCGCCCCAGGAGATCATCGCTGCCCTGGAGGCGACTGCCCGCGCCGGGCATCGCGATCCCCCCGTTCGTCTGGGGTGGCACGCGCGCCGTCCGTCGCCTGCGCGCGGCGTCATGCGCGAGACGGTTCCGGCGCCTGTGCCCCCCACCCCATCCGCCGCTGCCGCGCCAAGTCACGATATGGCTACACTCGTGCTAAGTGATCCACTAAATGCTTCCACGTTGAGTCGTCTCCGTTAGGCTGCTGAGGCGAGGGAGTCGGTCGGCGGGGTGCTTGGACTGCCGAGAGACCGGAGGACGCCGAGGGGGTCGGCCTGGAGGCGGTCCACCTCGGCCTCGGCGTCGGCATAGAGCGCCCAGAAGTCGTCGCGGTGGTGGTTGTGGGTCACCCGATGGCGGAACTGACGCCAGAGCCACTCGATCGGATTGCTGTCCGGGTCGTAGGCCGGGGTGTAGACCAGCCGGAGGGCGCCGCCGTGGCGCGCCAGCGTCTGCCGGACCAGGCGGGACCCCTTCGGCGTGTGGGTGCGGGCATTGTCCAGGAGGACGAGGGCGATCCGTCCTCTGGCCGTGGAGCGCGCCACCAGGTCGTCCAGTTGCAGGCATAGGGTCTGGGCGTCGCGGCGGGGGCTGAAGCCGAAGGAGAGCCAACCGGCCCGCCAGTCCACCGCGCCGAAGCCCAGGCACTTCTGGTGGTTCCCCGGCGCCCGGACCAGCCGCTGCCCCTGCCGACCCTTCGGGCTCCACAGCCGCGTGAGCGTGGGATGCAACGCCACCTGCACCTCGTCTTGCAGGTAGAGGTCCGCCCGAGGCAGGAGGCGCAACAGCTCGGGTACGTCGGTTGGCACGTCCGCCAACAGGTCCGGTTCGCCGAGCGCCGGCAGCAGGTCGGCGGCGCCGTCGACCAGGGCGGCCGTCAGCAGGAGCTCCGCCCGCAGGCGTTTCCCAGGTAGTCCGCCTGCTCCTGGGCCTTGTGCGCCACCGTCCAGGTCAGCCGCTTGCAGACGTAGCCCAGCCGATGGGGGTGGCGACGCACCGTCTCCTGGTCCACCGCGATTCCGGTCTTTCCGGCGAGGTAGTCGGCCAGCAGGCTCGTCGTCCAGTTGGCGCTCGGCACGGCCACGTCGTGCGGGTCCAGGTCGATCACCCGCCCCAGTTCCCGCAGCCATGCCAGCGTCACGACCGGCGCCGGTCCGGGGGCGTGGCCGCGCGGGATCCCCACCACCCCGTCCCGAACAAACCGCCGCAATACCTTGCGGACCGTCGCCACGTCCCGCCGCACCAGCGGGGCGATCTTGCTCGCCCGCAGCCCCTGCTCGCCCGCCAGCAGCACCATCTGACAGCGCGTCCGCGTCTCCGCGTCCGCTGCCGTCTCGTAGCAACGTTCCACCGCCGCCCGCTACACGGGCGTCCACACATCCATAATCGTCGTCAACATCTCGGTCCAGAGTCCAGTCTCGGAGCGCCACACGCACTCCCTTCACCCTACCCCACACCAACCGCCCCGCGCCACAAGCAGGTGGAAGCATTTAGTCCTCTGACTCCGCTGTTGCAGCGTCTATAACGTTCCACTGTGGTGGAGTGAGCGCACGCACGATGGTCAGGATCTCCTTGCGTGAGCGCCGCCGGTGATTCTGCAATAACTGCCGCACACCGTCGCAATCATCGTTCCGCAATGCAGCAACGATCGATTGGTGCTCCTCTACCGACTGGAGCGGCACCGGACGCAGCTTGATCGTAAAGAGTCGTGCCCGGTAGAGCTGATCACGACACGTGTCCATCAAAGTGGCAAGGCGTTGATTCCCGGCCGCTGCGACGACCTCCGAATGGAACTCGTCGTCGAGATCGACCCAGCGTTGCAGATCCCCCGTCGCCACGACCCGCCCTTGCTCAAGGATGCACTCCTCGAGCTGCACGAGCTGTGTTGTGGAGATGCGCTTTGCGGCCAGTTTTCCAGCGATCCCTTCCAGCCCTTCGACGACTTCATAGATTTCTTGCAGATCGTCTGCTTCGAGCGGAGACACGACGAATCCGTGGCGTGGTGTGAGACGCACCCAACCCTCAGCTTCGAGACGCACCAGTGCTTCGTGAATCGGTGTCCGGCTCATGCCGAGCGCTTCGACAACCTCGCGCTCGCGCACCATCTGGCCAGGGAACAGTTGGAGTAGGCGGATCGCATTGCGCAGGGAAGTGTAGGCTCGCTGGGGCAGACGCACTTCCAATGCATCACCCAACGGAGAGCTCATAAGAAGAGCACGATTGGCATGAGCACCGGATTGCATCGGTGCCCGCCCCTCTCATCGCACTCTCAGTCTCAGACGTCCCGCTAAGTCATAGCAGTAACACACCCGGTCACCACACGTTTGGATACATCGCAGTATACACGCCGCATCTGGCAGATCGGGCTTGAACCGTTACAGTAGGCTCCGTCCTATCTAGCTATCTCCTTGCTCACACCGCTGTCAATAGTCAATTTGACGGCAAGCACTTGAGCGACTATACTCGCTACCACTTCTCGCGCTTTCCCTTGGCACCCCGTTTCTGTAGGCTCCGCACCTCAGTCAGCTCTGGCACCACGTGTACTGCACACAGCACTCACTCTGCACTGAGCAGATGCGCGCGAGTCGCCTCAAGATAGAAAGGGAAGGGTCTTGAAGTCATCTCTCAAGTATGCGCTGGTCTCCCGGAGACGAATGCTCACCGTCTGTGTCACTGCTCTCGGTGCAGTAGCGCTCGCGAGCTGCGGTCAGCAGAGTGCTGCCACCTCGCAAACCACGCCCACACGTTCCCTGGCCTCGCCGCCCGCCTGCACACCAAGTTGGCCGCTCACACCCTCTGCCTCTACCTCAACCGCTTGCTCGGCAAAGACGACCTCCTCCAGATCAAGGCCCTCGCCTTCCCAAACTAGCATAAGGCCCTACTCGCTTCCGTATACTTGCCCGTGCTGATTGGGGGAAGATGAGATGAACGGTATTCGTCGCTGGTTACGGGCATGGCTGGAGGTCGAGCCGGCACGACCGCTCCCTCCGCCTGTCCCGCCTGCCCCTGCCGGGCCGGAGATTGCCCTGGAGACCATCAAGGCCATTGCTGACCTGGCGGCCAGAGAGTATGCCAATGATAACGACGTCCAGAAGGGCCTGGATACCAAGACCGCCACCTGGATTGGTGCCACTGGCGCCGTCCTGCTCTTCGCCATTGGCACACTAGGCAAGCTCCCGGCGGCGGGAACCCTCCCGGGATGGGGACGGATCGGCTACGAGATTGCCTACGTCGCGATCCTCGGGTTTGCCTTATCCTTCCTGGTCGCCGCCGAAGTCTGCTTCATCACCGCCTTCCGCACCCGCATCTACCGGTTCATGAACGTCCAGAGTTGGGCGACCTATGACTCCGCCCGCCTTCCGCCGGTGGAGGCGTACATCGAACTGGCTGGCGAATATAACCGGACGATCAATGAGAACCGAGACATCGGCGCGCGAAAGGCCCGCTTCCAGCGCAGGGGGGTGGAGCGCTGTTTCTTGCCGGCGCTCTGCTGCCTCCTTCTGGTGCTGGTCCTAAATCTGGTGGCTACCTGGTAACATGGGATGCAGAGGGAGCGATGCCGATGGCACAGTACAATACCAGCCCCAAGCAGCCCACGCGACCGCAGCCGCAAGCCAAGCCGCTACAGAAGGTGCAGCCGGCCTATCCCCTGACGGGGCAGTTCCCGGCCAAGCGGCCCTCGGTCCCAGCGATCAAGGGACTTGGTAACGAGGGTGGAGTAAACAAGCTAGCGAAGTAGAGGTTGCTACTACGAGGTCTTGCAAATCCTTGGGCGGTTAGGCAGGCACAATTCCCCTTGCAGCACGCCAGCCAAACCGCCTGGTGACTTCCAGAATCCTGTACTAGACTCTGAGTCGTCTGTCCGGCACGGGATCTGGGCCACTCAACCGGCACAACGCTTGGATACTCACCACTGCTCGGAAGCTCGACACGCCCTGTGCATCAGCAAGTAGCCGGTCAATCGCGCAAATCCCAGCCCGTGACTTGCAGCCAGTGATGTGGTTGCTAGGATTGATGCAGAAGCACAGCTTGCGAGTGTCAGCCGGATGCGTCCGGGGGTAACTGAAGGGAGATGTCCAATCACACCGCCAAACTTTCTCATCATCATGAGCGACGAGCACGACCCGCAGGTGAGTTCCCCATACGGCCATTCTTTCGTCGCGACACCAGCGCTACAGCAATTGGCCGAGACCGGGTGCACCTTTGACGCTGGATACTGCAACTCACCGCTTTGTGTCCCGTCCCGTGCCTCGTTCATGACGGGAAAGCATCTCCACCGCATCGGCGTATGGGATAATGGTGTTCCGCTGGCTAGCGACGAGCCAACGTGGGCTCACCGGCTTAGTGCTGTGGGCTACAACACCGCGCTTGCGGGCAAGATGCATTTCGTTGGACCTGATCAGCTGCACGGATTCCGCGAGCGACTTGTTGAGGACGTCCATCACACTCTTCGCGTCGGTAACGGTCCACACTGGCTCGGCGGCGTGCATGATGGCGGTTCCTCAATGCGACGGCGCATCGAAGAGGCAGGGCCGGGAGACAGCTTCTACCAACGGTACGACGATCGCGTCGCCACTCAGTCCATTGCTTATCTTGCCGATCCTGCCCGCCATGAGCGACCGTGGGCCCTCTGTACGTCGTTCATCACTCCTCACTTCCCACTCATCGTGCGCCCGCAGTATTTCGAACGCTACTGGCCACGCTTCGGCGACTTGCCCAACATTCCAGAAGGCCACTTTGATGCACTCCACCCCCAAAGCGAGCGTCTACGCCGCCACTTCGCCACGATCGGCTACACAGATGAGCAGATCCGCCGTGCTCGCGCTGCGTATTACGGTCTGGTCACCTTCTGTGATGAGCGCATCGGCATGGTGCTTGCTGCCCTGGAAGCCTACGGACTCGCCCAGAACACCGTCGTTGCCTACGTCGCCGATCACGGCGAGATGCTCGGCGAACACGGCATGTGGTGGAAGTGCTCTTTCTATGAGCCCTCCGCTCGCATTCCATTCGTGATCCGCTGGCCGGAAAGATCTCCCGCCAGCAAGCGCTTTGGTGCCGCTGTTTCCCTCCTTGATCTGGTGCGCACGATGCTCAGTCTTGCCGGTGATCCAGCAGAGGAGCTGGATGGTCGTGATCTCTCGCCACTGCTGCAGGGCGACGAGCCGGACGGTCCTGGCCTCGCCATCGCCGAGTATGAGGGCCACGGCACCGTTACACCCGCCCGCATGGTGCGGCGTGGCCAGTACAAGCTCAACTACTACATCGGAGAAGAACCAGAGCTCTTCGACCTAGCGACCGACCCTAGGGAATGCACCAATCTCGCCGCCGATGCACGCTACGTGTCCATCCGCAACGAGCTGACGGCTCTCGCTCTTGCTGACTGGGATGGGGAAGCGATTCACGCACGTGTGCTCGAAAGCCAGCGCCGCCGCCAGCTGATCACCGCCGGACTCACCGCCACGGACAGCGTGCCCAGCCATCACGGAAGAGCATAACGACGGTGCGCATCACCAGCGTCGCCATCACCGAAATTCCGGTGAGCCAGCGTGGCAACTGGCTCTTTGTCTCCATAGAGACCGACGTTGGTCTCACAGGGTGGGAGGAAGCTTCTCACGGCGGCACCGGCCCGGCTCGTGACAGTCTTCTTCGCGCCATCGTCGAGCAGCAGTGCGCCCGGATCCTCACAGGAAAGGGTCCACGAGACGTGCGCGCCGCAACCGTGGCTCAGAGCAGTAGGCGGCGGGAAGGCAGCGAGCACAGCCATTCCCCCCATCCATCCGGCTCAACCAATCTCGCCGTTGCTTCCGACCACGACGGCCATTGATCTCTTCGCTACCATCCCTCTCAGCGGTGCTCGTTACTCAAAGGGAGAATTGACCTTGTCCACAGAATCCCCCAACTTCCTCTTTGTCATGGCAGACCAGCTCAGCGCTCTGGCAACCAGCCCCTACGGGAATCCCGACGTCCTGACGCCGCACATGGAACAGCTAGCCCACCAAGGTCTCGTGTTCGAGCGTGCTTACTGCAACTTTCCCCTCTGTGCGCCGTCGCGGGCGTCGATGATGACCGGACGTCTCGCGGGCACGCTGCCGGTCAGCGACAACTCCGAGGAGTTTCCCACCTCCATTCCAACGTTCGTCCATCATCTCCGTCGCGCCGGCTATCGCACTGTCTTGTCTGGCAAGATGCACTTCGTGGGGCCAGATCAGCTCCACGGCTTCGAAGAGCGGCTGACAACCGACATCTACCCTGCAGACTTCATGTGGACGAAGCTCTGGTCGGTGCAGGGTGAGCCACCACGCCGCGTTGGCTTGCCTGGTGATGCCGAAATCGGCAACAGCTACGAGCGCCAGATGGCGCAGATGATCACCGAGTCAGGGCCGGTTCCCTGGAGCTACCAGCTCGATTACGACGAAGAGGTTCACCATCAAGCACTGGTGCGTCTGCGTCAACTCGCCCGCCAGCGCGGTCGGGAGCAACACCAACCGTGGTTGCTCTGCGTATCGTATACCCACCCCCACGATCCGTATGTGGCGACACTCGAGTATTGGAATCGCTACGAAGGCCGGGATATCCGTTTACCCGCAGCACCACCCTCCGAGCACACAGCACCACTCGTCGACGTCTGGGCCAACACCTACCACGGTGTCGATCGCGTCGCCCCCACCCATGATCACATCGCTGCATCGCGGCGGGGCTACTATGCCTCCACGAGCTACATCGACGACAAGCTTGGCGAGCTCGTAGCGGAACTCGAGCGCCTTGGCGCCGCTGCCAACACCTACGTCATTTTCACGAGCGATCACGGTGACCAGTGTGGTGAGCACGGCCTGTGGTTCAAGCGTACGGTGCGCGAGTGGTCAACGCGCGTGCCGCTCATCATTGCCGGCCCCGACATCACTACGGGCCGGCGGGTACATCAAAACGTCTCGCTCGTAGACCTGTACCCCACCTTCCTCGATCTCGCACAGATCGATCTGCCCGGTGGCATCGACTGGTCTCTCGCTGGACACAGCCTGGCCCCCTTCCTGCACAACGAGCAGCCACCAGCCTGGTTGGACTCCGTCATCATCGAGAACAACGGTGAGGCGACAATCAAGCCCATCCGCGCGCTCGTTTATGGCCACCACAAGTATGTCTACGTCCACGACCGCGAAGAGCTCCTGTTCGACCACGCGACAGATCCCGATGAGTGGTTTGATCATTCACGGGACCCCGCCTACCAAGACGTGCTGAACAGCCTGCGCACCCGTTGTCTCGGCGGATGGGACGGCACCGCAATGGAACGCACCGTCCACGAGAGTCAGCGAAGGCGTAGCTTCCTGAAAGACGCGCTCTTCCAGGGACGGTACACCGCCTGGGACTTCCAGCCCTACGTAGATGCCCGTCACACCTATGTGCGCCGCAGACAAAACATCCAGTGGGATCCAGCGCTCGGCACGGATGACAGGCCAGCCACTTTCTGAATGAGGTGCGCCTTATGACTGCAAGTCAAGTCCTGCAACACCTGCAACGGAGACACAAGCAGGTTGGTGATCGGGAGATAGCCGCCGGAAGCAAGCACCTAGGTATACTGCCCACGGCAGAGGTACGAGAGGATGACACACGAATGGAACTGCAGGAGCTAGCGAAGATCCTCGTCTGTCCCATTGATAAACAACCAGTGCGCTTGGAAGACGGCTGGATCATCTGCACGAGCTGCGATGCGCACTACCCGATCGAGAATGGCATCCCGTATATGCTCGCAGAAGAAGCAAAGTATCCAAACGGCAAGCGTCAGCCATCCCCACCAGCCGGGGAGCAGCACTGAGCACAACATGTCCCAATCCCACACGGCACCCGGTCACCCCTATTCCGGCATAGGCGAACTGGAGCAACCGTGGCACACGCCGGAGGAACGTACCCTCAGCTTCGTCGTGGATGAGCGCGGCCTGGGTCTCCGGCTCGATCAGGCGATCTCATTCTATGCTCCAGAAGTTACGCGCAGCCAGGCCAGCAAGCTGATTCAGGAAGGGAACGTCCGCTCAGGCTCACGCATGGCTATACGAAGCCACCGCGTCTATCTCGATGAGCGCGTAGAGGTGTTCCTGCCCATACCCCCACCGGCCACGGTACAGCCGGAGCCAATGCCGCTGGATATCCGCTATGAGGATGATGATGTCCTCATCGTAGACAAGCCAGCCGGACTCGTGGTCCACCCCGCTTATGGACACGAGACCGGGACACTCGTGAATGGGCTCCTCGCGCACGCGGGCACACTTCCTGATAATGGACTCGCATTTCGCCCGGGTATTGTGCATCGCCTCGACAAAGACACGTCAGGGCTCCTTGTCGTGGCGAAGACACCTCTGGCTCTCGCCAATATCCAGCAGCAATTCAAACGCGGCACCGTCACCAAGGCCTACCTTGCCCTCGTCGCAGGGCGCCCCCAAGGGTCTGAAGGAGTGATTGATCTTCCCCTGGCTCGTGATCCCCGCGATCGCCAGCGGATGGCGGTGGTGCCGAGTGGTCGCCCAGCACGCACTCGCTGGCGCATCACTGAGGAGCTTCCAGGGTACACACTCCTCGAGGCCCGGCTGGAGACCGGCCGTACCCATCAGATTCGCGTCCACCTCCGAGCCAGCGGCCACCCGATTGTCGGCGATCAGGTGTACGGGGAGCAGCGCCACGCCCAGGGGTTGCGGCGACAATTCCTGCACGCACACTTACTCGAGCTCCGGCATCCCACCACTGACCAGGCACTATCGTTCCGCTCTCTTCTCCCGACCGATCTCGCAGCGGTGCTCGAGCGCATGCGCATCAAAGCTGCCCGGCGACCTAGCTATCTTTGACTGACGATGAAACCAAGCGTCTCACGACTGCGTCACGTGTGGCACTGTCGCGAACACGAGATCGAGCTCGGCATTCGCACGATCATCATGGCGATCGTCAACGCGACGCCCGATTCGTTCTCCGGTGATGGTGTCAGCAGTAGTGTCGAGCGTGCTGGCGTGCGGATCCGGCAGATGGCTGCGGAAGGTGCAGACATCATCGACATTGGCGGGGAGAGCACTCGACCAGGATTTACCCCCATACCTGCCCAGGAAGAGCTGGAAAGAGTGCTTCCCGTTATCATAGCTGCCCGGGGACTGACGACCCTCCCACTTTCCATCGATACCACCAAAGTTGAGGTCGCCAGGGCAGCAATCAAGCAAGGAGCGAGCATCATCAATGACGTGAGTGGCTTGTGCGTCAGCAATGCCCTCGCCCAGCTCGCCGCCGAAACGGGTGCTGGTCTCGTGCTTGGACGCTTTCCCACCTTCCCTACCCATCAGCTCCGGCCAGAACACAAGCAATCAAACCTCCTGGAAGAGGTGTCTCACGCTCTGTCGGTCTCCGTCGAGACTGCGCTGGCTGCAGGGGTGACGCCGGAGCAGATCGTTATCGATCCGGGATTCGGCTTTGGGTTGCGCTGGCGCGAAAGTGCAGACCTCTTACGCCAGATGGACGAGCTCCAGGGTCTCGGTTTCCCACTGCTCATCGGAGTGTCACGCAAGGGCTTCACTGGACAGCCTGACGGGCTCCCTGTCGAGGAGCGAGCCTGGTCAACCGCTGCAGCCCACGCTATGGCTATCGAGCGCGGCGCTCACGCGCTACGCGTACACGATGTCCACGCCGCTCGCCGAGTCGCCCGCTTCATCGATTTCGTTCTAGGAGAAGAAAGCGATGCCAGGCCGTGACATCTGGATAGGCCTGGGGGGTAATCTGGGAGATCGCCGGCGTTTCCTGGAACGGGCCCTTGATCTTCTATCTGATCACGGTATCAGCATCTGCACAGTATCCTCGCTCTTCGAGACGGCGCCACAGGAGGTCACCGACCAGCCGGCCTATCTCAACGCAGCCGCCCACTGCACAACCGAACTCTCTCCCGAATCAACACTCCAGGAGCTTCTCGCGGTAGAACAACAGCTTGGACGCACGCGGCTTGCGCGCTGGGGACCACGCATCATCGACCTTGATCTCCTCCTATATGACGGCATCGCGCTCGAAACACCCAGACTAACTATCCCTCATCCGCGAATGTGGGAACGCGCTTTCGTGCTCATTCCTCTCACCGAGCTTCTTCCTGAACTGCACATGCCTGACGGCTCACTGGCGCGCCAGCGAGGACAAGCACTTGCGTCCAGTCAATGGCTCACGCGTGTCGCGAGGCCCGACTGGTGGCCCAACCCTTAGGACCTCAAGCCCTGTCGCCAACGCTGGAGCGCCTCTCGGTCACTGGCAAAGGCGATCTGATCTGGCAGCTGGCGATTGTGACGAACATCCGCTACTTTCTGCCACGCATGCTCTCTCATGAGTCCGGACCGCTCTATCGCTTTCATTGCGAGCGCAGCACAGACCCTCCCCGGATCAGCGCGCTGCCACCGTCACTGACTGATACCTAGAGGCCGCGAACGAGCACAACACCCAAGATGATCAAGAGCATCCCGAAGACTCGGGACAGTGTCAGTGGTATTGCTGGTAGACTCAGTATTCCGATCTGATCCCAGATCAGTCCAATGCCCATTTGGCCCGCCGTCAGAGCCGCCACAGTAAGCCCCACTCCCAGAATGGGTGTCGCAAACGTCCCGGCGAACAGCACCACTAACCCCAATAAGCCTGGGGTAAGGAGGACAGCGGGGAAGTCCCCCGCGACCAGCACGGTTGCGGCAGCGATGAAAAAGAAGCTACCGCTAATTATCAGCATCGTCACCGAGCGCACCGGCAGACCGAGCGAATGTGTCATCACACCCTTTGCCGCAAGCAGAACCACGCTGGCAACGTACGTGATGGAGACGGAGACGAAAATCGCTTCGATGATCCCGCGAGACCGGCCGACTGCTCCATTCAGCAAAGCCTGAGATCCAACTGCCGTGCCGCCGAGGATAGCGACGAGAAGCGCAAGCACTCTTAGGTTCACCGCAGTGGTTCCCTCGCCTCGTCCAGATCAGCCGCAGTCGTCAGTGGACACTGTACCTCTTTCCCATCGGCAGACAACGCATAGCACCTTCATCCGTTATGGTCAGTGTCGCCCCTCTGGAAGGAGCCGGTGGACGGAAGAGCGGACGGAGGATAGCCACATTGCGGAGCGCCCGGATGAGAACACTGGGGCAGATAGCGATGATCCTCGCCCTCCTGGGATGCTTCCTCGTCTCTCCCTCTATTGCTCTCGCCAGCGGTCCACTTTCTGGGCGCACCATTGCCATTGACCCCGGACACGGCGGTGCTGATCCGGGGGCAATCGCGAATGGCATCGAAGAGAAGAATGTGACCCTCCCCATCGGATTGGACACAGGAGCCTTGCTGACAGCGGCCGGGGCAAAGGTGGTGTATACACGCACAACCGACACTACCGTCGGCCCAGCCGACAATACGACGGCCGGCCTCGCGACCCGCACAGCAATTGCCAACAACGCACACGCAGACATCTTCATCTCAATCCACGCCAACTCGCTGAGCGACCCTTCATACTCTGGTGTCACTAGCTTCTTTGGCGCCAGTAGCGGCTACGTGGACGGCGTGACCAGGACACAAACAGTTGTCGACCAGAGCAGACTGCTGGCTCAATCTATTCAGCAAGGGGTGATCAGTCTCACTCAAGCGCACGATGATGGTGTGCACGCCGCAGACTTCTATGTGCTCGGCAATGCCAACATGCCAGCTATTCTCATCGAGACGGGCTTTATTACCAACCCTGTGGAGGCACAAAAGCTCATAAACCCTTCATACCAGCAGACTATCGCTGAAGGTATTGTCCAAGGCATCATCAACTTCTTCAAAGCAGTCGGCAACGCCACGACGCAAGTGTTCAACCCCAACAGTGCTCAGTTTATCTCCGATATCACCTACCCTGACCATTCTCAGGTGACGCCGGGGCAGCGCTTCACGAAGATCTGGCAAGTGATCAACAGTGGCACGACCACCTGGAACGGCTCATACCACTTAGTACTCCAGCCAGGAAGCAACCTCGTCTCGCAGAGTGTCCCGCTCCCAACAGCGGCTCCGAGTACCAAGATCCAGCTTAGTGTGCCGGTTACGGTGCCCCAACAGCCGGGTACGTACAGTGCGACTTGGCGTCTCGCAGACCCTAGTGGCCAGCCTTTTGGCGATCCTCTGTGGATCGTGGTGACCGTCCCCGGAGCCAGTAGCCAGAACCAATGGGTGGAAACGACGACGCCAACAGCGCTCAGAGGGGGGGCCGATCAGCAAGCCGACGAGGTCCTTCCCCTTGCTCAGTGGTCGTACCTCCAAGTCACCGGTCCCGATGTCAATGGCTGGCTTCCCGTACTCGAGCCCGCCTCTGGCAAGCACGGTTACATCGAGGCAAGCCTCGTGGGACCATCTGGACCGCCGCCGGCACACTACACGCCACCCGCTCCGACTCCACCGTTCAAGCCATTCTGGGTTGAGACGGTCGTCCCAGCAACCCCGCTGAAGTCTGCTCCCACTAATCCCTCCGTGATCTTCGGTACGGTTCCTCAGTGGACCTATCTCCTGGTCAAGGCGCCACAACAGGGTACCCGCCTCTATGTCTTCAACCCTACAACAAATGGCACCGCCTACGTCGACGCCCCCAATGTGGGCCCAAGCGGTCCACCACCCACTGCGAGCAGCAGCGCGCCGGCTGCTCAGCTGGCAGACTCCTCGCCAACTCAGCAGCCGGCGCAACCACAGACGATCAGTTACACTGTCCAGCCGGGCGACACTCTCTGGGGGATTGCTCACAAGTTCGGCATTAGCCTCCCATCGCTCGAGCAGCAGATTGGCTGGCAGAATAACGCAGTGTTACGGTCTGGTCAGGTACTCCACTTCAGCACGGGGGCCCCGATGTTCACCCCGTTCTGGGTTGCGAACTTCCAGCGCACGAGTACCTGGTCAGGGACAAACAGCAATGCCATCAGCTTCGGAACACTGCCTCAGTTCAGCTCACTACTCGTCATCGCACCGTTGAATAACGGCCGCTACCTAGTCAAGGTCTGGCCCTCTGGCAACCAAGCGTACATCGATGCGGCCGTGGTCGGCCCAGTCGGCGCACCGAAAGGATCGCAATGGTGAACAGCGGGATCGTGCGCAGGCTTGTTATCCTCCTCTCACTCCTGCTCACCGCGTGTTCAGGTCCAGGACTATTATCAGGCCAGAGCAGCACCACAAGTTCCCCGGCGCAGGCAAACCCCACAACCAGCACGACTACGGTAGTCACTACGCCCGCATCCACCAAGAACACCGTAACCACACAAGAGCCAGCGGTGACTACAACTGAGATTGCGAGTACGAGCGCCCCCCACACCGCCACGACAGCAGCAACAGCCACCAAGAGTACAGCGCTGACCGCCAAGGTCTACTTCACTCGTGGCACGACACTCGCAGTAGAAACGGTTCCGGTTACAGCCCAACAGCCCTTGCACGACTCACTACAGGCCCTACTATCCGGACCGAGGCAGCCAGGCCTCTACACGCAGATTCCTTCAGGTACAAAACTGCTCGGGGTGAGCGTTGCGCAAGATGTGGCAACGATCAACTTGTCTCACCCAGCAGCCACTGTGCAGGGAAGTCCCGCCATTCCGCTCATGCTGGCCCAGATCGTCGACACTGCGACCCAGTTCCCGAGCGTACATCGCGTGCGCCTCCTCATCGAAGGCAAACCGGTCACCTCGCTCGGGGGGGAGGGTGTGCCGGTACCCCGGTATCTCGACCGCACTAACGTCGAGCGGATGCTCCAGCAGGAGTAGTGACACTGGTGGTGTTCGGGTAGTTCCTTATCCGAGGATCAATCTTGACGCTACCTCGAGGCCGCATCACTCTGCTCCTGCTCGAACTGCCCCACACCTGCGGAGTGAGCAGTACTCCCTCCCGGCGGGGATATTCCCGTTGCGACGAACCCAACGTTCGTCTTCGCTAGGAAAGATTGCTCACAATGCCCGAGAGGAACGCATAGGCTCGCCGTGCCTCTCCGTCTTCCTCCTCTGGCGTGTTCTTGAGGGCTAGACACTCGATGACACAGGGACCGCGAAAACCACGCTCGTAGAGTCCGCGAAACACAGCAGGAAAGTCCACGTCGCCGTCACCAGGCGTGACGTTGACGTCGCCACGCAGCCCGCCAACTTCATCCTTCACGCACATCGCGACCGTGAAGGGGGCCAAATCTGCCAGATGTGTCTCAGGCCGTTCATTGGCATAGTAGAGGAGATTGCCAGGGTCGAAGCATAGCCGGTATGCAGGATGATTCACACGCTCGATGGCTCTGAGGCAGTCGGCGCCTGTTGTTGTTGCCCCACCGTGCGGTTTCACCGCAATGGTGACACCGTGATCGGCCGCGTAGGGGGCGAGGCGGCGCATCAACGCGAAATACCGGTCATAAGACTCAGGTTGATGTGCACCCATGTCCAGCAGAAATGGAACTGACAACGCCGCTGCCCGATCAACAAACCCTCGCCCAAGCTCCAGCGCCTCATCATCAGTCAACTGATGCACGGGGATACTGGAGGGCAGCATGACTAGAGTCAAGCCCCGCTTCAGGATTGCGTCGTGAACCCTTTTCGCTTCGTCCAGCGGCGTCTTCGCATCGATCCAGGCATCTGGCTGTCGCTGGAGATGTACGTAGGCGGTGAACCCCGCTGCAGCGATACCATCTAGTATCCGCTCGAAGGGAAACCGATTGTAGGGGCGGTTCATACAGCCGAGGGTAAGACTCACGATCATTCACTCCATCTGTCTGTCACCACAGTGCCACGTGCCGTCTACAGATCTACCGACCAGCCGGCACCACCATTAGAGCAGCGGCACGCCCGCTATGCAATACCGATGGCAACGCTGCCGCAGTTCCCTTGTGAATCCAACTCGATCGAGACAGCGGTACACTCTGCGGCACGCGTGCGTGGAATGAATGTGGGGGGAGAAGGCCCGACATCTGTGCTTCTGGCTCATCATCTCCTGGCCCTCTTCATCGCTCTCGGCGCCTTCGTCGCCATCATCATTCGGCCCCGCGGGATCTCGGAGGCAGTGAGCTCACTGGTTGGTGCCGTGCTCATGCTCTTCATCGGAGCCATCTCGCCCACTGATGCCCTGCGCACACTCCTTGCCAACTGGAATCTCTTTCTCTTCTTCTTCGGCCTGCTGAGTATCTCAACAGTGGCCGACCATGCCGGCGTGTTCGATTGGCTTGCCTACGTCGCCAGCCGGCTCGCCCACGGCAGCCCGCAAAGGCTTTTCCTCAACACCTTCATGATCAGCGTAGTAGTGACGGCTTTCCTCTCGAACGATGCCACCGTGCTCATTCTGACCCCTGTGCTCGTCACAGTGACCTCCCGCCTTGGCCTAGCTGCTCGCCCATATGTCTTCATGTGCGCCTTCGTCGCCAATGCCGCCTCGGTGCTCTTACCAATGTCCAATCCAGCGAACGTCATCCTGCTCAATGACGATCCAATGGCTCTCACACCCTATCTGCAGCACCTCTTTCTTGGAGCCGTCCTGTCGATTGCAGAGATACTTATCATCTTCTTCGTCCTCTTCCGCAGTGACCTTCGTGGCACATTCGACCCCAATGGCCTCCAGCCCGATACGGCTCGCGAGAACTCGCCACTGTTTGGCTCGACGGCAGCCTGGTTAGTAGCCACGGCTCTTATCTACATTGCAGCCTCGCTGCGTGAGTATCCTCTTGGTCTTGTGGCTGCTGCCAGCGGAGGTGGCCTTCTCCTACTCGCGCTGACGGTGGGCCGGCTTCCCGTACGGGAAGCCTTGCACGGCGTGTCGTGGCAGCTCTTTGGCCTCGTTGCCGGCTTGTTGCTCATCGTGCAAGGCTTGAAGCGTGCTGGGATCACCGCGCTCCTGGCCAAAGTCCTCCTTGCCGGCGACGGAAACAGTGCTGCGTTCACGGCGGTCGCTGCTGGTGCTGTTGGTGCCAATCTCATCAACAACTTGCCGGCCACGTTCGTCCTCACGGCAGTCATCCAGCACGTTCCGGGAAGCCAGCTGCGAAACATCCTTACCCTAGGAACGATCATCGGGGTCGATATCGGCCCCAACATCACTGTCATTGGTTCTCTTTCAACGATGCTCTGGTTGCTGATCCTACGCAAACGGGATCTCGAAGTAACGGCACTGGAATACGTCCGGCTGGGATTGCCGCTCAGCCTAGTGACGCTCGTCACCAGCGCAGCCTTGTTGTGGCTTGGCTCGAGGTGAATGCGCAACCTTGGCAGTCTTGCTAAGAGTTCTCCACTGCCAAATTCCTGCGACAGATCAGCGCCCCGACCATGACCGCGGCAGAATGCACCCACAATCTGGAACCCTGGACGTACCGTCATCAAGAAACGGCCACGCCACAAGCGCCCGAGGGCTCAGAGCGCGATATCAGCGCTCTCAATATCGCGCTGAACGCTTGAGCGGTCACGTGCCCGCACAAGCCCGCCGACAAATACTTGCACGTCGAACGGCTTCTCCACGAAGCGATCAAGACAGAGCTGTTCAACGAACGAATCGGGCGGGAGAATCGAATAGCCTCCAACGACTGCCCCTGGCGTGCGCCGTCGCAGTAGACGGACAGCCTGCGCCGTTGGCAGCGACCGCTCATCAAGGTCAAGCACCAGGATGTCTACGTTCGTTAGCCTCGTGAGGAGGCTTCCTAGATCAGCGTGTACCGCCTCTTGAACGACGCAACCAGCCATCTCGAAGTGCATCCGGAGGAGCCGTCGCATCCGCGTTGACGGGTCTGCAAGGACGGCACGCAACTGAGGTGCCACGCTCTGCTGGTCACTCCTCTCCGGGTCTTCCCCTCAGGGAGGACCAGAAGCTACCCGCCACACTCTACCCCAGAATAGCCCGCCTGCATGAGCTCTTCCGTGCGACAGCCTATTGCAGTTCGGTAGCATCATCTCGGGTGAGCTGGAGCGGCAGCACGACCGTGAACGTACTTCCTTCTCCCAAGGCGCTTTCGACGGCGATGCGCCCCCCGTGTCCCTCTACAATCCCCTTCGCGATCGACAGACCCAGGCCCGACCCGCCCCCAAAGCGACTATCACTCTGATCCACTCGGAAGAAGCGCTCAAAGACTCTTGCTTGATGCTCTGATGCGATGCCACGTCCCTCATCGGTCACCTTGATCTCGACTTCACCCTCACCCACCACCACACTTACCGTCACAAGCGATCCAGGTGCTGAGTACTTGACTGCGTTGTCAAGAAGGTTGCGGAACACTTGCTCGAGCCGCCGGCTATCGGCCGAGAGCAATGGCACCCCCTGGGGCAAGCTCAGGGCAAATCGGTAGCTAGGCGCTCGTTGTTGTGCATCGCCGACAGCCTTGCGGACCAGCGAGAGCAGCTTCAAGGGATGCTTCTCCAGCGCGAGCGTGCCCGCCTCCAAGCGTGATGTATCAAGCAGGTTGCCCACGAGCTCGCTGAGATTGTCCGTCTCCTCATCGATGATGGTCAGAAACTCTTGACGCGTCGCCGCATCAAGCGTCGCGTCCATCTCCCGCAGAGTGCTCACGTAGCCTTTAATGAGCCCTAGAGGCGTACGCAACTCGTGCGACACCATGGAGAGGAAGTGTGACTTCATCTGATCTAGCTGCGCCAGTTGCTGGTTTGCCTCAGCGAGTCGCTGGGCTCGTTGAGCCAGCTCCGTATAGAGACGTGCGTGATCGAGAGCAATGCTTGCCTGGCTTGCAAAGGTCTGGAGCACGCCGCGACTCTCGTCCGTAATTTTCCGCCGCGTCACGAGTGTGTCCACGATCAGTGCGCCGAACACCTGGTCGCCTACACGCAGAACCTCTCCGGCAACGAGGCTATGGATATGCTCTCGCTGGCGCACGTCTGCCAGAAAGGGTGAGTTCAGCCAGCCCTCAATCGCTTGCGCCACCAGCTCTCCCGGGTCTGACGGCACGGCTTGCTGCCACTGCTCCCACGAAGAGATCGTCCCCTGGGTATCAGTCGCCAGACTCCCGCGCACCAGAGCATGGTCTCTATCGACGAGCGCGAGTGCGGCACGGTCGAAGCCCAGGCGTTTCCGCACTTCAAAGAGGAGCGATCGCAAGATGTGATCGAGGTTGAGGCTTGAGGCAATTGCCTGTCCTGCTTCATGGAGACCAGCGATCTGCTCCGTCCGCCGGTAGAGGTCCTCGAAAAGCCGGGCATTCTTGATAGCAATGGCCACCTGGTCAGCGAGCGTGTGCAGCATCTCGACGTCACGACTGTCGAATGCATTGCGCGTGCTGCTCTGCACATCCAGAACGCCAATGATCTCGTCGGCATAACGAATAGGAACAGCCATCTCTGAGGCCGTGAGCGGTAAGCCAGGGTAGGAAAGAAAGTACGGCTCGCGTTCTACGTCACGTGCGAGCAGCGGTTGTCCAGTGGCTGAGACTCGACCAACGATACCGTCAACGCCAGTCCGTAGTACTGTCCCTGGTGGCATCG
This sequence comes from Chloroflexota bacterium, assembly GCA_023381895.1. Next base: position 4,932 of record JAMCTA010000045.1, on the reverse strand, counting down.
GCCCCGGCTTTCCACCTTGTGCTGCCGCCAACACCACCGTATCCTCGCGCCCACTGCGCAAGAAGATGGCGACACTGTAAGGCACGAGCGTTTCATAGAGGAGATCAACGAGGTAGGGCATCAGTTCTCTCGGTGGCATTAGCCCACCCATGCGCCGGGCGACAGAGTTAATGAGGTTGAGTTGCTGCGTTTGTCGCAAAGCTTCTCCGTAGAGCTGGCTGTTCCGAATCGCAATTGCGATCTGATCCGCCAGCGTCTCGATAAACGGGACATCCTCTTCTTCAAACGCTCCTGGCTGCTCCCCTTCGATGCTCAGCACACCAATGATGGTGCTACCAACGCGGAGCGGAACATCGAGCTCCGAACCGGTATGTGGCCCCGGCGCCTGGAAGAAGTGCTGATCCTGTGAGGTGTCGTTTGCAAGCCGCGTCTGGCCGATCGCTGCTGCGTGCCCGATCATTCCCGTGCCAAAGAGAACACGCAGATCCTGCCAAGTTTCTTCATGCTCAGAGCTACAAGCGGCGCGGTAGAGCTGCTGAGGATTATGCTCATCAACAAGCATGACGGAGACTCTTTGATAACCAAAAGCCCTTCGCAGCAGATCGGTGGTCTCTGCGAGCAGAGCGTTAAGCTCGAGTGTTTGATTGGCTCGCCGCATCACCTCGGTGACGGCGCGCAATCGACGTGTCTTCTTCCGTTCACTCTCAACGAGCCGTGCTCCTTGCAGCGCGATACTGACGTAGTCACAGAAGAGATCGAAGAGATCAATGTCGCGCTCACTGAGTGGCGTCAGCGTCTGGTCTTGCCGGGCTGCGCTGATCACTCCAACGCGCTCGCCAGCAACTGTGAGTGGTCCATAGATCGTGACGTAGGAGTGATGCCCATAGGTTGCAAGCATCTCCGGCTCGGCTCGGGGATCCCAGCCGTTCACCACCTGGATCACGCCACTCCGCAGGACGGTCGCACGCACGTCATTGCTACCAAGAGGCGCACGGATTGCAACGACCGCTTCCTCGGTCATGTTGATGCCGACAGAGCCCCGAATCTCTTGTGTCGCTGGATCGACGAGGGCCACAGCTGCACGATCAAAGCCGAGGGTCTTGGTCACTGCTTTGAGAACCACCTGCAGCACTTCGTGGACGTCCTGCGAGTTGGCAAGAACCCGGCTGACCTCTCGCAGCGCTTGGAGCTCGTCCATAGCTGTCCAGCCCCCTCGATCGCCCACCCCACCTTGGCTGGCCACTGGCTCAGTGCTCTCATCAGTGTACGCGCTGTCACCATTCCTACACGTACGGGTGTGCTTAGCGCCCACTGACCGACCATGACGCGCGCCCGGGAAGGGTGTACCCTTTAATGTGCAAGGAGGTGCTCACGCCGATGACAGCGGTTCCAACGTCGTCGAGTTCAGAGAAGATCAGTGCCTACGACATCGCCGTGCAGCAGTTCAACGCAGTTGCTGAACGCCTGGGACTCGACGACGGTGTCGCGGCGATCCTCCGGCAGCCGCATCGCGAGTTCATCGTCCATTTTCCAGTGAAAATGGACGATGGTTCGGTCCAGATCTTCACCGGCTACCGAGTTCAACACAACACGGTGCGTGGTCCCGCCAAAGGAGGGATCCGCTATGCACCAAACGTCACCCTCGACGAGGTGCGAGCGCTGGCCATGTGGATGACGTGGAAGTGTGCTGTCGTTGGTATCCCTTTCGGTGGCGCCAAGGGTGGAGTTTCCTGCGATCCCCACATCCTCTCGCTGCAAGAGCTCGAACACCTCACACGCCGTTACACCTCCGAGATCTCGCTCATCATCGGGCCTGAGATCGACATCCCTGCACCCGACATGAATACCAACCCACAGATCATGGCGTGGATTATGGATACCTACAGTATGCAGAAGGGATATTCCGTTCCCGCCTGTGTGACCGGAAAGCCGGTATCAATCGGTGGTTCAGAAGGGCGCCTTGAAGCAACCGGGCACGGAATCATGGCCGTCGCACGCAAGGCGTGCAGTCATGTAGGTTTGGATCTTGCACGAGCACGTGTAGCCGTCCAAGGATTCGGAAACGTCGGCAGCGTTGCCGCTCGCTCACTCCAGGAAGCCGGTGCGCGCGTGGTAGCCGTTAGCGATATGGATGGTGCGATCTACAATGAGAACGGCCTGGACATCGATGCTGTGACCGCTGCCGCCGGGGAGCACGGCTCTGTCGTCACCTATCGCGGAGCGGACCACATCGCCAATGAGACGTTACTCACAGCGCCTTGCGACATCCTCATTCCCGCTGCCATCGAGAACCAGATCAACGCGACGAATGCCCACGCTATCCATGCCCATATCATTGTGGAGGGCGCGAATGGCCCCACAACTCCTGCGGCTGATGCCATCCTGTTCGATCGCGGCATTTTTGTGGTTCCCGATATCCTGGCAAACGCAGGTGGTGTTACTGTGTCATACTTCGAGTGGGTGCAGGATCTTCAGTCTTTCTTCTGGAGCGAATCCGAGATCAATGCCCGTCTCTACAACATTCTCGATCGTGCCTTCGACACAGTTCTCAAGGTGAGTTTGCAGGAGCGCGTCGACATGCGCACGGCAGCCTACATGGAGGCCGTGACAAAGGTTGCGGAAGGCTATCGCCTTCGTGGCATCTATCCCTAGCCCGAATGGGTACGACGAGGCCTACTACGCCGCCCGTCAAAGCTGGCATGACCGCTCGATTGAGAGCACGGCCGCAGTCGCTTCTCTGCGCGCACTCCCAAACGGTCGCGTCGTCGACGTGGGTGCCGGGACCGGTCCTCTCTTTCCGCTGCTCGTTGCTGCTGGATACACACCGATAGGCGTCGAAACGAACGTTGTAGCCGCTCGGGGCGCTCAGGTGCGGGGCATTGGAGCAATGATTCGGGTTGCTCCATCTCCCGAGCTCCTGTTCGCTACTGAGAGTATCGGCGGCATCATTGCCCAGCACCTCATCGAGCACCTGCCTGACCCGGGTGCTGCACTGCACTCCTGGCACCGTGTCCTCCAACGCGGTGGCACGGCGGTGGTGCTGACGCCCAATGCCCGGCATCCTGACCCAGAGCTGTTCAACGATCCCGATCATCGTCACCTGTTCACTGGCCCCGAGCTCGCAGAACTCCTCCGAAGCGTTGGCTTCGAGTTGGTCACCGCGACAGCGCTCTTTCCATTCTTCGGGAGGCATCGGGCTGGACGAGCCGCCAGCCGCCGCCTGTGGTGGCTGGGTCGAGTTGCGCCGTTTCGCACCACTGCTCGCACCCTGCTCCTCGCCGGGCGCAAGTCGTAAAGAAAGTTTGCCAGTTTGGTCTCACCGTCTTGACGGCAGAAACTAGCCAGCCTTAGCATGGGGTAGAAGCAGGCGGAACCTGCGTTGTGAAGAGTTCACGCTCGCACTCGCCGCGCCCCACACACGCTTTGTCGCGGCGGAACTAGTAGCGAAGGCACCCGCGGATGAGTGAGACCCCAGAGCAGTTCTCCACTGTGGCATCACGGCGACGCCCACTCGTGCTGCAGATCATCCGCTTCCCCATCAAGGCGGTGCTCTTCGTTATCCTCGGTATCAGCATGCTCCTGAGGCGCCACTCCCGGTTCTCGGTGGTGCTCTTGCTCCTGCTCATTGTTGCTGGGGCTGGCTTGTACTACTTCTCGCCAGTCCTCTTCCCTTCGACGTCCGCATTATCGACAGCCACTTCTGGCCCCGCACTCACCTCCGTCCAGGGTTCGCTGCCTTCACCACAGGCACCTGTCGAATACTTCCGGGCCCAGCAGGCAGGGGATGCGAACGCAATCTGGAACCTTCTCAGCGACTCGGTGAAACAAGGGGCAAGCGTGCAGGCACTGCAGACTCAGTTGAATCAACTGAAGCCCCAATTGGGATCGATCCAGCAGATCACCTACGTAGGTGGAGTTCACGAACAGGATGGAGACTCGGTCTACCTCTACCTCTTGACCGTGAGCCGTGGGGGGCAGATGTCGCAGTTCACCTATCTCTTCACTCTCGATCCTCAAGGTAAAATCTTGAAGCTGCAGTGAGTCTCCACTCGTTCCACAACTCGGCTCATCCCTGAGAGAAAGGGGTTCAACCCTTGAGTAGCCAACCCACTCCAAATCCAACTCTCGGCGCATCGATAGACGATGGTCTCGACCGTTTCTTCGGCTGGCTGGGACGCAACATCGCGCGCGTCATCATCGCCATAGTGGCGATTGTCGTCTTCTGGTGGCTCGCCTTGCCGCTACTCATAAAGTTCTCATCCGCCTTACCGATCGTCCTCTCTTTGCTCTTCCAGTTACTCTTCGCCGTCTTCTTCATGGTCA
>JAMCTA010000045.1:0-599 GCA_023381895.1 Chloroflexota bacterium | reverse complement strand
GCCGCGTCGTGACACTACTCAAGGGCGTCAAAGAGTTCAAGCAAATGGGCGGAGAGCCAACCCGTGGCCTGCTTCTGTATGGGCCTCCTGGAACAGGCAAGAGCTACCTCGCACAGTGCATCTCCACCGAAGCAGGGGTGCCCTTCGGATACTGCTCCAGTGCGGGTCTGCAGAGCATGTGGATGGGCATGGGCTCCCTGACCATCAAGAATCTCTACCGCAAAGCGAAGAAGCTGGCCAGGAAGTATGGTGCCTGCATCCTCTTCTTGGATGAGCTGGATGCCATTGGTCAGAGCCGTAGTGGTCAGTCACCCACAATGGGCATTGGCATGATGGGCATGGGCGGCAACAACGGGATCATCAACGAGCTTCTTATGCAGCTCGACCCGCCACCAATGGACCAGAGCTGGCGCACCCGATTGCGTCGCCGCTTCGGCTTCCAGAAGGGGAAGGTTGAGCGTGTACCAGTGCTCACGATCGCTGCCACCAACCTTGTGGAAACCCTTGATCCAGCGCTCCTCCGGCCAGGACGCTTCGACCGCAAGCTCGCAGTCCATCTTCCGAACGCCGAGGGACGGATTTGGAGTGGGTTGGCTACT
>JAMCTA010000079.1 GCA_023381895.1 Chloroflexota bacterium | reverse complement strand
CAACTGGGCATCACTCATATGGGCGTGCCCGTCCCAGAGGGGACGGTGACACTGCCGTCGTTGCTTCGTCCCTATGGCTACATCAGCGCCAACATCGGCAAGCTGCACTTTCTGCCACACGCCAACCGTGATCACCGAGCGCCGCACCCGTCCTACGGGTTCGACCATCTGGAAATTTCCGACGAACCCGGCTGTTATGAAGACGCCTATCGAGCTTGGGTGCGCTGCAAGGCCCCCGATCAGCTTGGCAACATCAGCCTAGGTTTGCCGCCGGCAACCGAGACCTGGCGTCGCGCCCTGGGTATAGGCGATCGCATCACCCATCCAGCTGAACGCTTCCCCAAAGAAGCGCGACCTTTCTCCGGCCGCAGTGACGTCACGCACAGCGCGTTTGTCGCCGAACAGACGATGGAGTTCATCGATCGCCATCGCAACGTGCCCTTCCTCTGTATCGCCGGCTTCTACTCGCCGCACTCGCCCTGGGTTGCACCACAGGAGTTCCTCGACCGTTTCGATCCGGCGGCCTTGACGCTGCCCTGGTTTCCACCGGAAGTGGACGCTCAACGCTCGACAGCCCACTTCTCCGATAGCGAACTGCGTGCCGCCCGGCACGGTTACTATGCGATGATCAGCGAGGTTGACCACCACGTCGGGCGGATTCTCAGCCATCTTGATACCTGTGGGCTCCGTGATGAGACAATCGTGATCTTTACCTCTGATCATGGGGAATGGCTGGGTGAGCACCTCAGATACGGCAAGGGCTACCCAGCGCCCGACTGCGTGAGCCGAGTACCTTTGCTGGTGCGTTGGCCCGAACAGGTGCAAACGCCCGGACGCACGATCGATCAGATCGTGGAGGCGGTAGACGTCGTTCCGACCCTCCTCGAATGGGTGGGCGTTCAGCGCCCACCCTTCCTTCTAGGGCGACCGCTGCCGGAGTGCACTCCGCCCGACGGCGATCGCACCACGCCGGAAGAGGCCTCCGCCCTGACTGAAGGGGCCGGGTGGAAGGCATTGCGCAGCAAGCAGTTTCGCTACATCGCACACAGCGACGGTCGGGAGCTGCTCTTCGACCTCGCGCAAGATCCGGCCGAGTACCACGACGTCGCCGCCGATTCTGCCTATCGAGTAGTGCTTGCCGAACTACGTCATCATCTACTCCGGCGTCTGTTGGCTATGGAACGCCCGCTCTCCCGTACCTGGAGCTACTAAATGCTGGGCAATGTGCTACCCGCGGTACTACAAAGAGAGAGCTTCGCGCGACACACCTGCAGTGCGTACGGGAACACGGCGTGTGCTACACGGCCAGGCGCACGCACAGCGGATCGGTTGTTCGTGGACCGGTCCTGTGGCAGGGTTACAGAATAGGAAGGAACGGGCAATGATTCGACTGCCGAGAGATCAGCGCTGCAGCCGGCGCTCGCTGCTGTCCTTGACGGTGAGCACTACGCTCGGTGCTGTCACCCTTGCGGCTTGCGGCCGGGCGACGAGCCAGACTGTCACGACCAGTACCAGCGCATCAGGCGGCACAGCGCTGGCGACGGCGCAGCGCTCAGTCGGGACTGCTGCCCCCACCGCCGTCGCTCCAAACGGCCAGCAGGTGCACCTGATCATCACCAACTGGTCCGACGTCACCGTCGCCGCACTCTTCAACAACTTGGTGAAGCAGTTCGAGCAGGCTCACCCAGCTATCAAGGTGACTTACACAGCGGTAACCGGCAACTATTGGACGAAGATGCTGACCCAGGCTGCCGGTGGTGACGCTCCGGACGTCTTCTGGATGAATGCTCAGAATTTAGGCGCCTGGGTCGCTCGCAACCAACTCCGTAACCTGAGCTCACTGGCCAGCAAAGACAAGTACGACTTTCAGGACTTCTGGAAGGCTGGTCTTGCGGCCTACACCGTGGACAGTAAGCTCCGGGCCTTACCGAGTCAGGTCGACAACCGAGGTCTGTTCTTCAACAAAACGATGTTTGACACGGCGGCCACCCCAACACCGCCAGTCACCTATCAGGACAAGCAGTGGGACTGGCAGACCTTCCTCGCCGCCTGTCAGCACCTGACGCAAACTCGTCAAGGTAGCCAACCCAGCCGGTATGGCTGCCTCGTACCCAATAGCTTTATCACGTATGCGCCCTGGGTCTGGTCCAACGGTGGCCACTTCATGAACCCAGAGCGCACCGCGTGCACGATGACGTCACCAGAGACGGTGGATGCCTTCCAGTTCCTGCAGGACCTCATCCACAAGTACCGGATTGCGCCCGGACCAGACGTGCTGACCACTGAGTCGGCTGCGACGCTATTCTCCACCGGCAAGATCGGCATGACGACCGATACCATCTCCGTCATTACCCAGTATCGCAAGAACGCCGCACACTTCACCTGGGACACCGGCGCCTTGCCGGCGGGCAAGGCCGGCTTTGCGAACCAGTCGAGCGGTCCGGCCTGGTCGGTAGAGCAGCAGAGCAAGCACGCCGGTGAAGCGTGGCTATTGAGCAGCTTTCTCGTGTCGCCAGCTGCCGAGCTGATGCTGGCCCAGGGTGGCGCGTTACTGCCATCACGCATCTCCATCGCCAAGCAGGTGTGGGAGCATCCGGCAGGGACGCCTGCCCACGGCAGCATTTTCCTGGACGGCATGTCTTATGTCCATCCGAATCCCTTCGTCTGGAACTGGAGCCAGATCGAGACCATGCTGATCAAGCAGCTTTCCTACTTGTGGGATGGATCGAAGACAGCCTTCGAC
>JAMCTA010000081.1 GCA_023381895.1 Chloroflexota bacterium | reverse complement strand
CTTATAGGCTTCATCATCGGGCACTCGCTCCACTGCAATAGTGCAGGCCACGCCGCGGGCGAGATGAGTTCCGATCATCCGGCCCACGACGCTCTCGCGTCCATTGCTCTTGATGATGCTGTCGCCGAAGGCCACCACGAAGATCTCGTCGCCGCAGAAACGCCGGCCGAGGCGGACGGCATCGCCATTGCCCGACTGTGTACTCTGACGCACGTAGTAGAACGAGGTGTCTTCCTCAGCGAAGTCGAGTACTTCGATGAGATCGGTGTTGCCAGACGCTGTGAGACGCTGAATCAGATCGGGGTCACGATCGAAGTGGTCCTCGATCGCCGTTTTCTTCCGACCGGTCACGAGTAGGATGTCCCTGATACCCGCCGCCTCGAGCTCCTCCACGATGTACTGCACCGCTGGCTTGCGGCCAACGGGAAGCATTTCCTTGGGCTGCGACTTGGTCACGGGCAGCAAGCGAGTACCCAAACCCGCGACCGGTATCACGGCTTTGCGCACAGAGAGTGAGGAGGCTGGCATAGCTTCGTGCCCTTCGGAGTAGCGTTTCACAGTGCTCTGAGGTTGAATGCCCGCATTCTAGCACTGCCCTAGCAGGAAGCCTACCTCTCTCAATGGAGCGATGTCAGGACTGCGGGTTGCTGTTGCCGGGATCCAGGGCCATGAGGTGGATAGTCATCGCAACTCCAAGCTCGACCAGCGCAGCACTGCGGCTGGGAAGGCCGCGCGGATCGACGGCACTGCCGGGATTCAGCACCGTAAAGCCGCTGAGCTGCCTGGCCACTGGCCGGTGCGAGTGACCGCAACACAGGAGATCGACCGGCTCAGAGAATGTTCCGACGGTGCGGCGCCAGCTGCGCTCGTTCGTGCCGCCCGCGTGAATGACGCCAACCCGCCACGTGCCAATGTGAAGGAGGAGACGCGTGGGGAAGTCACTGCTGAGCTCGGGTGGATCGACGTTTCCCAGCACCGCGTAGCAAGGAGCGCGCTCCCGCAACGGGTCGAGGAGTGCTGGATCGAGGAAATCGCCACAGTGAATGTAGGCATCGCACGCTCCCAGGCGACCGAGAGCGCTCTCAGGGATGGTAGCCGGCCTGCTGTAGCGGTGAGTATCCGAGATCACCCCGAGCCGGAAGAGCCGGCCGTCCGGGATGGCGAAGTTCACGGTGACGGTATGCGTCTCCAAGACTGCTCTCCTGCTTCGCCGGTATGCTGAGATGAGTGTAGGATATTCAGTGCCGCGAAAGGGCCAGTAGCTATCCACCAGCAGACAAGCCCTCGAACTATGTAAATCCTTCCACGGTGGTGTTGCGAAAGGCGAGATCCTCACCCCGGCTCGCCACCCCTCCCCCACGAGCCTTAGGCAGAGGGCCTCCTTCGCAACGCCATTCTGGTTTGATTTACACTAGCCGGTGGAGCGAGGCTTGCCCGTGAAGTGGGGTTCTGACGCTTGGAAGCTGCAGCCGCTGCCGGTAGGAACGTACCGGCCACCAGTGGGCAATGTTCAGGCGCGCTCTACCGCGGCGTGCCCTTTCGAGGCATAGGGCGCGGACGCGACGAGCGGACAGTGATCGAAGGGAAGTGCGGTCGAGGAGTGCTCTTGACCGGGAAACCAAGCCAGCGCAGCACGGATCGCAGGCCGCGTGTGAGGAGCCAGAGCGCGGCGATGAGAATCCATACCGGCCAGAGATAACGAACGCCGATAATTCCACCGATGAATACGGCGTGGAGCAGGTTACCAATAATCCCGAGCGTAGAGTCCAGCATAACGACTAGAGCGTATCTTTCCGAAGGGTCTGGCTGAGACTGCCAGAACTCGTGCCTCAAGGGTAAGTCTACGGTACGGAGAGCTCGAGTGCAGCACGGGTTAGCCCGTGAAGCAAAGGAGGTGAGCAGCGTGCGCATCGGTTTCCTGACCTACGGGGTTGAGCGTCCACTCTCTGGGGTCACGAGAGTGACCCTTGAGCTTGGACGGGCCCTTGCTCGGCTCGACGCCCCTGATCTTCAGGTGGTGTACCTCACGACGTACCGGTCGGGACCATTTCGGGGAGAATGCGGGCAGCGCTCCATCTGGCTTCCTGGTTGCCATCTCCTGCCAGGACTCATGGCGCTGGGAGGTGCAACCATCACCTGGGCCGCGCACCTGGCGCGGCTAGATGCTATCCACGACCCCGTGGGTATTGCGCCGTTCTGGATGCCCCGCCAGCTCGCACCCTATTCCCGCATCGTCACGCTGCACGATGCGATCGCTTATCGTCATCCAGAGGGGTATTCGCGCACAAACAACTTCCTCCACCGGGTCTACATTCCCCACCTCTTACCTGGTGTGGATGAGGTGATCACTGTGAGCGAGCACGCAAAATCAGAGTTGCTACGGTTCCTCCCGTTGGCGGGCAAACAGGTCAGCGTCATCCCCAATGCAGTTTCGGATGCTTTTCGCCCCTGTTCATCTGCAGAGCAGGGCGTCACTCTCCGCGCGCTGGCCTTGAGCCGCCCCTACTTACTCAGCCTGTGCACTCAGCAAGAGCGTAAGAATCTTCCCCGACTCATCCGTGCCTTTGCCCGGGTCCGCCAGGAGCATCCGGAGCTCAAACTGGCGCTGGCAGGACCAACGATCTGGACCTATCGCGCGGCTGAGGAAGCAATCGCTGAGACCGGCGTCGGTGACGCTGTCGTGCGGCTTGGTTACGTGGCAGAGAGGCACCTCGCAGCGCTCTACAGCGCCGCCGAGGCCTTCGTGTTTCCTTCTCTCTACGAGGGGTTTGGCTTACCGGTACTGGAAGCGATGGCCTGCGGCTGCCCGGTCGTCGCGGCTGCAGCGACGTCGTTACCGGAAGTAGCCGGAGATGCTGCCGAGTACGTTGACCCTCATGATGCAGCGGCAATCGCCGGTGGGGTCAATCGTGTGCTCAGCGATCCAGAACGACGATCTGTGCTGCGTGAGCGGGGCATCGAGCGCTCTCAGCGGTACCGCTGGGAGCGCGTGGCCGCTGAGGTCGTTGATGTCTACCGCGCTCGGGTCTCGCGCTAGGGTTCGCTGCCTTCCTTGTGTGGCACGCCGGGGTGGTTTCCCCACTCGTTCCAAGAACCGTCGTAGTTGGCTAGTGCGTTCATAGGCACGCCGCGCAGGGCAAGCGCGAAGAGCACGCTTGTCGCTGCGACTCCGCCATTACAGTAGGCAAGAATGCGCCCGGCTCCTTGCGCGCGGGTGCGGCTCAGTACGGTGTCGAGGGCCTCGTCGGTACGGAAAGTCCCGGTCTTCTCATCGATGAGATCCTCGCGCGGGATGCTGATGGCTCCAGGGATGTGGCCGCCAAAGGTGCCTCGCCGGATGACCCCCGTGTACTGACCACCATCACGAGCATCGAGGATACGCACGGCCGGCGCGTTGAGCAAGTGCCGCACCTCTTCGAGATCGACGCGCAGGTAGGGTCGCGGCCTCGGCGTAAACCGGGCGCGGGGGTAGGACGGGACTTCGGTAGACTCGGGCCGTCCTTCGTGCTGCCACTTGGGGAAGCCACCATCGAGCACGCGCACGCTGCGGTTGCCGTAGAGCTGCAGCAGCCACCAGAAGCGTGTAGCGAACTGAAAGGCCGGATGATCGTCATAGGCCACGATCACATGGTCGTCACCTATCCCCACAGATTCGAGGAATGCTTGCAGTTGCTCGGCAGTTGCCGCCTGGACAGGAACGGGATCGGTTGGATCGATGATGTCGCGTGTCCAGTCAACGTAGATTGCCCCGGGAATGTGTCCAGCAAGGTACCGTGCGCGGGCACCTTGATACTGGCCCACTTGGTTGCCCTGCTCATCTGTCCGCGTGGTCACAAGTCCCCGCATATCCACGACGCGGAGGGATGGATCGTTCAAATGGGCCGCAAGCCAGTCTGTGGTGGCGAGCATCGTGTCGCGTCGCTGTTCGTCTCCCAATGGCATTGCCATGCTTTCTTTCTATTCCGTTTTCCACCTAGCATTACTGATTATCGGGCGTCCACGAGCTCCCCGCGCGCTCATAGGCATGTGCTCTGCCAGCAAGGGCGTGCGTCGCTCGAGCGTCATGAGCATGCCGTAGCGTGGCCGCAGCGTGATGATTGGCTCCAGCGCCACTTCGTGAGCCGGAACGTGGTGCATCCGCCACTCCTGACCGAGGGTCGCGAGCAACACGATTCCCTCCATCCGTGCGAAGGGCTCACCAATGCACTGGCGCTGTCCGCCACCAAAAGGAAAGTAGGCGAAGCGCGGTCGAGTCTCATCGGCTTCTGGCGTCCATCGCTCTGGGGCAAATACCAAGGAGTCCGGCCACCAGCGCGGATCGCGATGCACGATGTAGGAGAATGTGGAGAACACCGTGTTCTTGGGGATGTGGTAAGGGCCAATGTCGTGTTCTTCGATGAGCGTCTTGCTGGTTCCGTATGCCGGAGGATAGAGCCGCAGCGTTTCTTTGAATATCTTCTCGGTGTACACCAGGTGAGGAATGTCTTCCACAGTTGGAGCACGGCCACCGAGAACGCGATCGAGTTCCTCGTGGAAGCGTGCTTCGATCTCGGGGTGCTGCGACAGCATGTACCAGCACCAAGTGAGGGCGTTCGCTGTGGTTTCGTGCCCGGCTAGGAAAAGCGTCACAGCTTCATCGCGAATCTGCTGATCGGGCATGCTATCGCCCTCTTCGTCCCGGCTCAGCAACAGCGCGGAGAAGAGATCACCGTGATCCTTGCCGGAGAGACGGCGCTCGTGGAGCAGGCGATAGATGATGGTGTTGAGTCTGTGCTGGACCTCTCGGAATCGCAAGGAGGCCGGTGATGGGAAGCGGTGCCACAACTGGCCTAGGATCTGCACAGAGCGTAGCGACGCATAGTGATTGATCACGGTGGTGGCGGCTCCGATCTCATCGGTGGCCGTCCTGATATCTGTGTCAAAGAGCGTTTTACCGACGATGCGCAGTGTGAGCTGCATCATCGCCTCGGCGATGTCGAGTTGCTGACCAGAGTGCCACTTCGCAGCCATTTCCGCAGCGTATCCGGCCATGACCTGCGCATAGGCAGCGATGCGCAGACGGTGAAAGGCTGGCTGCATCAGGCGGCGCTGGTGTAAGTGCAGTGGGTTCTCACTAGTCAGCAGACCCTGTCCGAGCGCGAAGCCGAGTGCAGCGTGGCTTGGCCCTTGGTGGAACTTCCAACTGCTAGTGACCAGCATGTCCTTGATATGGTCGGGATGGCCGACGTGGATACCCCGATAAGGTCCCCACGAGATCGTGGCGATGTCGGGAAAATCCCGAGCAACGCGTGTTGCAAAGCCGAGGGGGTCGCGACGGTAGTCGAACAGGCTTCCCCACAAAGGGTGGCCAGGGACGAGCGGAGGATAATGAGCCTTTGCCATAGTCAGCACCTCTGTGTAAGCGGGGAATAAGAGCGATTTCTCATGCTCAGTGTACGTGAGTAGAGAAAAGCGCCTCTAAGTAACGCTGCCGAGGTTTGCCCACACCTCTAGCTTGGTGCGCACGCGCTCGATGATGCTGTCAGTAAACTCAGTGGTAAGGGCATGACCGTTCAGGTCGGCCGTTCGCACTCCCTCACGTACAGCTTCGAATACTGCCTCATAGATAGCTCGTGATGCGCGGCGAGGGCCGTCTCCAGGCAAGTAGGAGAGCAAGGAGGCTGCAGCCAGAATCATCGCCATGGGGTTTGCGATGTTCTTGCCTTGGAGGGTGGGAGCCGTCCCGTGGGGGGCTTCTGCAACGACACACTTCGGTTGCAAGTCGTCATCAAAGCTGAGGATCAGTGATTCTGATCCAGCAATTGATCCGAACATTTGTAGCACCAGGTCGCTGAGACAGTCTCCGTCGCGGTTGAGTGCAGGGATCACCAAAGCCTCGCCGCTACCATTCAACAGCAGGGCGTAGGTAGCATCGATGAGCTGGGGCTCGTAGCGCACGTCTGGGTAGCGCTGGTGGGCTGCGTCAAGCTCTTCCTTGAGCGTGCCCTCATAGATGCGGCTCACGGTGTATTTTGGTCCCCCAAAAACCTTGGCCCGAGTCCGGCGTGCGTAGAGGAAAGAAAACTCCGCGACCATTGCGCACGTTCGCCGGCTGATCTTCTCGGTGCGGTAGCTGATCTCATCCCCGTCGACCTGCTCGCGCCACTCCTTTGCGTTATAGGCATCGTCCACGGCCATGCGCACAACGGCGATGGGTGCATGAACGCCTGCGATTGGGGTGACTCCAGGGATTCGCCTTCCTGTTCTTAGGATGACTTTGCCATCGATAGCCTCGCGAAGTATGGCATTGGGACTACCAACGTCATCCTTGCCTTCAGGGGTGATTGTGGCGGCCTTCAGGCCGAAGTGGGATTCGCGGAGGGCGGCAGCTGCCTCAAGAACGATGCCATTACGCGTTTGACGGCGCGTTGGTAGGCTGAGATCGAAGCGACGGACGTCGAGATCAATGTTGATGACTGACGGTTGGAGCACGCGCAATGCTTCGTTGAGCAGTTCCTGGCCCGTTTGATCGCCTTCGAGCACGATGATCGGTGCCGCCATGACATCTCCTGTCCGCTCTCGCTTGTGCCGCAATCGGTCAATGATAGCCCGAGCTGGTTTCCCGACAGAGCTAGAGAGTTCTCAATACGTACGAGCTCGCCGGCCGGGAGCCGTCATCCCAACTCTTGCCTGGCGTCGACGCCAGACTGAACTGCAGAGTTCGTGCCGGGTAGAAGCGGTGGGACACATTCGAAGGGACGGTAGACCGCAGTGGCTTCTCCGGCCGCTGTTTAGTCGACGAAGGGCGGGAAGATGACCGCCCGACTCTCTGTAGTCAGTCGAGCCCCATACTCGCTGACCTCGAACGCTTCGGCGTAGCGAATGGAGCGCCCGCGTTCTTCGCCGTAGCGCTCCACGAGTTGTTGTCGGAACCGATCGGCGAGTGCCTCATCTCGGCTGGCGCGCCGGCGTATCAACCAGGTCCGCCGCTCGTTATCCGTTCCAGGAACTTCGTTCGCATAGCCCCCGTTGAAGGGCAGCCACTCGTACATCTGTGAAGTATGGCAGTGGAGCATATCCCACTTTAGCGTTACTGTCTCGTCGATGCCGACCACGATGTCGGGCCGGAACGGGACCGGTCTCTGGAAGTCATCGCGGACATAGCAGATCACGGGGTTCTGAGGGAGGTGCTGTACGTGAGCCACGATATTCGGCACAGTGATCATGTAGGCGGCGTCTTGGACGAGCAAGGCGGTGTAGCGGTGATCAGGATGATAGTCAAACGGACGTGGTGAGAGCACGAGGTGTGGCCGGAAGTCCCGGATGAGTGCAATGATCTGACGGCGGTTCTCGAGTGTTGGCTCGAGCTCACCATCGTGGTGGTCGAGAACTAGGTACTCGATGTCGATGACCTGGGCTGCCTTTGCCGCCTCTTCCTTACGCCGCCAGGCAAGTGGCGCTCCTCCCTGGAGGTGATGACCGGCATCACCGTTGGTGACGGAGACGAACCGTACGAGATGTCCGGCGCGTCGCCAGAGAGCTGCGGTTCCACCGCAAGTGATGTCGCAGTCATCGGGATGCGCTCCGAAGGCGAGGATGCGAAGCTGCTCCCTACTAGTGTGTGACACGGATACTCCTCTCTAGTGAGCTGTCGCTCGACGCTCGGTAGACTGGGAACCATGGATGTTCGATTGCTCGTTCTCGACGTGGATGGCACACTCCTCGATCCTAATGATCGGATCACGCCCGCAACGCAAGCTGCTGTACACGCTGCCGCCTCCGCTGGCTGCGTCGTGACTCTGGCGACCGGACGCCGTTTCCGAGCAGCGCAGCCAATTGCTCGCACGCTCGGTCTGACTCTTCCCATTCTGGTGCAAAACGGCGCCTTGATCAAGCACTCGAAGTCGGGCGAGGTGCTCTATCACCGGCATCTCCCCTTAGTAGGCGCACACACGGCTATCACCACACTGTGGAAAGCCGGATTCCAACCCATCATCTTCGAGAATGCCTTTACTGGTGAGCGGATCTATTCGGGGCCGTCAGCGTACGATAATGAGGTGACGGCGCCCTATCTCCTGCGCTACCAAGATCTTCTCATCCGGCGGGCGACACTGGAAGAGCTTCTGCCTGAAGCCGCTCCCCTCGAAGTGTCAGTGATCGATTCGGTGGAGCGTATGGAGAGGCTGCCGGACCAGCTGGCGATTGCCGGTCTCCGAACACTGTTCACAGTCCTGCGCAACGGGAATGCCTTTCTTGAAGTTCTTGCCGAAAACTGTTCTAAGGCGACAGCCCTCAGCGCCCTGGCAGCTCACTTCGACGTGCCGATCGAGCAGACCATGGCGGTTGGCGACAATCTCAACGATCTGGAGTTGCTTCGGTGTGCGGGTATTGGCGTGGCCATGGGCAACGCTCCTGCGTCCGTTCGGGAGGCGGCCAGATTCGTGACACTATCGAATGATGCGGATGGTGTGGCCCATGCGATTGAGCAATTCGTGCTGAGCTGACCACAGGTCGAAACGGCGTACGATGCGGAGCAGGGGTATACTCACGCGGGCACAGACGTCAAAGGAGGGGTTACAGCACCGGTATGGTGGATACGCAACGGACGCTCGTTCTCATCAAGCCCGACGGAATCCAGCGCGGGATCGCTCTTGCTATCTTGAGTCGCTTCGAACAGCGGGGTCTCCGTATCACGGCGTTGAAGCTCGTGCATCCTTCGACCGCGCTGGCTGAAGAGCACTATGCTGAGCATCGCGAACGCCCATTTTTCCGTAAGCTCGTGTCCTATATCACGTCGAGTCCGGTTGTTGCCGTTGTCCTTGAGGCGCCAGAAGCTGTATCCATTGTTCGCGAGTTGATTGGGAAGACTAATCCGGCGCAGTCTGCGGCTGGAACGATTCGAGCAGACTTCGGCGTGACCGTAGACTTCAACCTCATCCACGGGTCGGCCTCAGTCACGGACGCTGAGCGTGAGATCGCTCTCTGGTTCCAGCCAGAGGAGCTCTTTACTTACTCGCGTGCCATCGACGCTTGGGTTTGGTAGCGTGCGTGCGGCCTCGTTGTCCTGAGGCGGTTGGGATACGGTGGTGGTCGGATTCACAGGCCGGCGCGTGATGCCAGTGAGCCGGGACGGCGCACCCTTGAAGATCCGCAGCGCCAGCGCCGAGGATCAGGACAGGTGGGAGGCTGTAGCTCGTGCTGGGGCGAGCTTTCTCCAGGGATGGCGATGGGGAGAGCTCCGACGGTCTACCGGCTGGGAGCCAATCCGGCTTGTCGCCGAGCGTGCGGGTCAGGTGGTTGGGCTGGTTCAAGCACTTCATCGCCGTCAAGCCCACTTGGCTAGTCTCGTGTATGTACCGCGAGGTCCAGTTGCGCTCGATGGCGACGTGCTGGGGCCATTGCTCGAGGCGCTGGAAGCCGAGGCGCGGCGGCGCGGTGCCTGGCTTCTCCGAATCGAGCCCGAGCTCGTCGCGGGACACCCTCTCCAGGAGTGGTTGGAGTCCCATGGCTATATTCCTAGCGCGGCTCATGTGCAGCTTCCGCACACGGTGCTAGTCGATCTCCGGACTGATGAGGCAGCGATCTTGGGCGGTTTTCGACCTACTTGGCGCCGCTTCATCCGTCACGGCGGTCGCCGTGGGTTGAGCATCCGCCTGGGCAGTGACATCGATCTTGCGAGCTTCTACGCACTCGAACGTGAAACGGCCCGCCGCCAGGGTATTTTGGGCCGGTCATACTCCTACTACGTCCGGTTCTGGAAAACATACCGAGACCATGGTGCAAGGCTCTGGATGGCTGAGCGAGAAGGAGAGCTGCTCAGTTCGTTCATTGTCTTGGAATGGGGGTCTGCCGCGACGTACCTGTATGGTGCTTCCACGCGCCGCCATAGTGAAGTGCACGCGAACTACGCATTACAGTGGGCCGCCATGCGGCACGCAAAGCAGGCGGGATGCCTCACCTATGATCTATGGGGTACCGGAGCCCCGGGGGATGCAGAGGGGCGAGAAGCCGGCCTCACGCAGTTCAAGAGCGGCTTTGGTCCGGTGGTGTCCTGGCTTGGGACGTGGGACAAGCCCCTGTCGCCGTTGTACCCGGTGTGGGCCGCCGGCGAACACCTGCGTAGCGCCGCACTGCGATGGCGTGCTCAGCAGCCACGGCGGAGGGAACAGACAGCGATGGTTGAAGGAACTACTCTTACTGTAGAGGATGTGACCAGTGTGGGCCCCGAGCAGTGGGATGCTTGGTTGGCACAAAGCCCTGGAGGCGGCCACTGGATGCAAAGCCACGCGTGGGGAGAGTTCAAGCGGTGCCGTGGCTGGCGCCCAGTGCGCGTTGCGTTGCGCCAAGGGAACCAGGTTGTTGGTACGGCACAGATTGGTGTGTATACGTTCCCGGTGCTCGGAGCGCTGGCTTACTGCGCAAAGGGACCGTGGCTCGATTGGTTACGCCCCGAGCACGTGGAGGCCTTCTTTCGCGGTGTACGCCGCCTATTGCTTCGTCAGCGGGTGTTCGCTCTACAGGTTGAGCCAGAAGCGCTCGAGTCCGAGGACCGCCTAAAGCACCAGCTCGCTGGTTTAGGATTGCAGCGCTATTGGACCAACCATCAGTTCAAGACCACGATGATCGTTGATCTCGCACCCCCCGACAGTGAGCTTCAGCGGCGTATGAGCCAGAGCGCTCGGCGCTTCATTCGCAGTGCGGAGCGCGCCGGCGTTCAGGTGACGGAGGAAACGTCCCGAGAGGTTCAGGAAGCCTTTTACCAGCTCTTCGTCGTGACTAGTCAGCGCGATGACTTCTTTCTCCGCCCCCGGAGCTACCTGCTCAGCTACTGGCAGCACGTCATCGATGCCGGCCTCGGGCGTTTCCTCGTCGCGCGTAAGGATGGACGGTTTCTCGCTGGAATGTTCCTCACGAGCTTCAACGACAAGATTTGGTACAAGGATGGGGTCTCGACGCACGAGGGTCAGAAGCTGCATGCCCCCTATGCCGTTCAGTGGGCGGCGATGCAGTGGGGTAAGGTGCACGGAGCGACGTACTATGACATGGTAGCTATTCCCGATCCCGAACAGCTCGAAAATCGGGAGCACCCGATGTGGGGCCTGTACGACTTTAAGCGTAAGTTTGGTGGCGAGGTGCGTGAGTTCCTGCGCGCCTATTACCATCCCTACATGCCGCGAATAGCCGCCCTCTGGCAACGCGTCGAGCCTCTCTACTATCGTGTCTATATGAAGTTGAAGCGCGATGTGTACTACTAATGCGTAATGTGCCTACTCCCCTTACGCTCACGAAGGAGCGACTACCCTCTGCTGAGGCAGGAGCCAGACGATGCCTGAGCTTCCCGAGGTAGAGACGGTTCGCCGCGTGCTTGAGCCCCGTTTGCTCGGACGGCGGTTCATCGAAGCCGTTCTTGAGTGGCCGGCTGCAGTGGTATACCCGGCAGTTGAGGCCTTTCGCTCTCACCTGCCAGGTCGAGCCATCAACACCCTGGATCGTCGCGGTAAGTTCCTGATCGTGGGGCTCGATGATAGCTCCCAGCTCATAGCTCACCTGCGTATGACCGGAAGTCTACAGCTGTGGCCGCAAGATGCGCCTCTCGTGCCCTACACGCGTAACCGCCTCTTGCTCTCTGACGGAGAAGAGCTTCGCTTCGTCGATCTCCGTAAATTCGGTCAGCTCTGGCTCATCGAGCCTTGGGAACACGATCTCCTTCCCTATCGTACACTCGGTCCCGAACCACTCGCTCCCGATTTCACGAGCAGTCTCTTGGCAGAGCGACTGCAACGGCACCATCGTGCAATCAAGGCGACATTACTGGATCAGACAGTAGTTGCTGGCCTTGGCAATATCTACACCGACGAGGCTTTGTGGGAAGCTCGTCTTCACCCTGCTGTGTCATCGGCCGCGCTCTCTACTGAGGCCGTTCAGCGCCTCCACGTCGCCATCATCTCTGTCATCCAGCGCGGCATTGCCAATCTGGGCACAAGCTACCGTGACTTCGTCGGACCTCTCGGTACGCGGGGAAGCAACTTCGAGGAGCTGCGTGTCTGGGGACGCGCGGGCGCCCTCTGCCCACGCTGTGGCAGGGCGATTGCAAAGATTCGCTGTGCAGGGCGCGGCACGCACGTGTGCCTTACCTGCCAGCTCGACCCTTCAGGACACAACAGCGCGAACTGACAGACCGCGGGCTGCGGTACTATGCTAGCGACGAGAGTTGGCGTTGTGAAAAAATTGATCCTCGCTCGCGACGGCGAATCCCTGGCCGCGGCGTTCATAGTTCACTCTCCGTTCCCGCTCGATCCTTTCCAGCTCGAGGCGATTGGTCATCTGGAAGCAGACAAGTCTGTTCTTGTTGCCGCCCCAACGAGTGCTGGCAAAACGGTCATCGCCGAGTTTGCCATTGAGCGAGCATTGGAATCGGGGCAGCACGTCATCTATACCGCACCTATCAAGGCGCTCTCCAACCAAAAGTTCGCAGACTTTGGCCGGCGCTGGGGATTCGAGCGCGTGGGTCTGCTCACTGGTGACATTGCCATCAACAAGAATGCGCCGGTGCGGGTCATGACGACGGAGGTACTGCGGAATATGCTCCTCCAGGCGCCGGACGGGGTGCGCGATGTGCAGACGGTAGTTCTTGACGAGTTTCACTATCTCGCCGATCCCGAACGTGGGCGCGTGTGGGAAGAGATCGTTATCCTGCTCCCGAGCGACGTTCAGCTGGTGTGTCTCTCTGCCTCGATGGCGAATGCTACCCAGCTACGCGAATGGATGAGCCGGGTGCATGGGGAAACGGCCCTCGTCACGCATCCACTTCGTCCAGTGCCACTCGAAGTGCATTATTTCGCCCACGGCGTCTTGCAGCTGGTGGTCGATGCCCAGGGGCGTCAAGTGCGGGCACTGCGTGTTGGTGGTGAGGAGCGTCGCTCGCGCCGGCGCTGGTCAGGCACGGGATCGCCGGCAAGAGCTGGCGATCAGGCGCGCGCTAAGGCGCCTATTGCCGTTGATGTCATCGCGGAGCTCCGCGACCGTCACCTCTTGCCGGCGATCTATTTCGTGTTCAATCGGGCGCGTACAGAGAGCGAGGCGGCGCTCTGTGAAGGGTCGCTCGATCTCGTCACTCACCAGGAAGCACGCAACATCATTCAACAGGCGGTCGCAGAGACAGCTGCTCAGCTCCCACCCGAGGCGCACGTGCTGCCTCAGGTTCGTACGCTATTCAACCTTCTCACGCGAGGAATTGCTTTCCATCATGCCGGCCTACTCCCAGCACTCAAGGTGCTCGTGGAGAATCTCTTTTCCCAGGGGGTTCTTGGTGTCGTTTTTGCGACTGAAACCCTGGCGCTCGGCATCAACATGCCAGCCCGCTCAGTGGTAATCCCGCAACTGACGAAGTTCGACGGGTCGACGCGCCGGCCACTCTCCGGACGGGAATTCCAGCAACTCATTGGCCGCGCCGGGCGGCGTGGCATGGACATCGCCGGACACGCCGTGCTCGTACACGATCCAATGATGACCTTCGATGAGGCGATGACGATCGTGCGGCGACCTCTAGAGCCTGTTATGAGCTCATTCTCGCTGAC
Source organism: Chloroflexota bacterium (assembly GCA_023381895.1). The sequence goes on along the minus strand of JAMCTA010000081.1, from coordinate 405 downwards.
CTACAACTCGTTGACGAACTTGCTATTGACTTATGGCGACCCGCAGGTACTGGCACGACTGATGAATCGCTCGCTCCTTGCCTTTCAGCTCGTGATCCGGCGGAGACGTTTTGAGATTCAGCTGTCTAAGCTTCAGCAGCAGTTGCTGGACATTCCTATCCAATGCCCGGCGTGCGGGCACGCCCAGCCTGCGACTCACTGTCCACGCTACCGGGAGCACGTGCGAGAGGCACGCCAGCGACGGCAACTGCTCTTCCACATCACCGAGCTCGAACAGGAAGTTGAGCGCGCTAAGACCATGGAGCAACGCGATCTCCACCACACCGTCGAAGATGCGCTGGCAGTGCTTACCCACTTCGGCTACGTGAAAGATGGCACTTGTACGGACGACGGGGAGGTTCTCGC
>JAMCTA010000166.1 GCA_023381895.1 Chloroflexota bacterium | reverse complement strand
CCTGGCGCATCCAGGGCCCGCGCGAGGCGGAAGAAGAGCAGGAGATGCGCCAGCTCTACCCTGGTGGCAAGACCAACCCGTCGGCTGATCCGATGGCGATCAGCTTCGATGGCCACCGTCTGGAGATCGAGGACATGGTCCGGGCTGTGCGTGAGAACCGCGATCCCTTGATCACCGGTGAGCAGGCGCGACCGGCCATCGAGATTATTCTCGGGATCCAGAAGTCGGTGGCGCGGGGCGGGTGGGTGACACTGCCTGACCCGGAGCTCCGCAATCCGGTGCCGACGTGGCGCGAGCCGCACCAGTGAAAGCCAGTGTGCTCGTATGAGTTGAACGGACAGTCAGGCTTCTGCGCGCTCGCAGTTGGGCCAGTGTTGGACTGAGCCAGTGAGTCTTCAGACTGGCGCTGGTGGAGTCCGAGGGGCTGGGCGGCAGAGCACTGGTCAGGCGGCAGCGTGTAAGAGATCGCACAGGGCAGCTTCGGCAGTGGGGAAGCGGAACTGGAAGCCTTCAGCCAGGAGCCGTTTCGGCACGGCGCGCTGGCCGTCCAGCACGACCGTGCTCATGTCTCCCATGATGAGGCGGAGGGCGAAGCCGGGTGTGGGGAAAAAAGAGGGCCGTCCGAGCGTCTGTCCGATGATGCGACTGAGCTGAGCGTTCGTCACCGGTGTTGGAGCGCAGAGATTGTAGGGACCAGAGCTCTCCTCGTGCTCGATGACGTGGCGGATAGCGAGTACTTCATCGGCGAGATGGACCCAGGGGTACCACTGCTGGCCGCTGCCAACGGGACCACCGGTGAAGAGCTTGAATGGCAAGAGGAGGCGGGGGAGTGCGCCTCCGCGGGTGCTGAGCACGATGCCGGTGCGGATGATGGCCCGGCGCACTCCTTGCGCTTCCACGGCTGCTGAAGATCCCTCCCAGGCTACGCAAACCTCGGCGAGAAAATCGCTGCCTGGAGGATTCTCCTCAGTGACCTCGCTGGCCTTCTGGGGTCCGTAGTAGCCCACCGCGGACGACTGCACGACGAGGTGAGGCTTGGTGAGCACCCGGCTCACCGCTTCCACGACCGCTTCTCCAGCGTGCACGCGACTCTGGAGGATCTCGCGGCGTCTGTCGGGCGTCCAGCGTCTCTCCGCGATGCCGGCTCCAGCAAGGTTGACAATGGTCGTCGTGCCATCGATCTCACTGGCCCAGCCGCGACCCGTCCGGGCATCCCAGCGGAGTGTGCGCACCCCTACCGGCAGGTCAACGGCGGTTGCGGAGCGGCTGAGGACGATGACCTCGTGACTGCTGGCCGCCAGCGACGCGGTGAGGGCCCTGCCGATAAGCCCAGTTCCACCGGTAATGATGACGCGCATGGTGCCGTACCTTCCTTGACTGACCGCGCCGTCAGCGACTCAGATCGCTACGCGCGTCCTGCCGCCGGGGTACATGCTGGATGCAGTCAACCCAAAAGTGAGCAAGATTTATGCCGAGGTCCCTTGATCTGTCTTTCTCAGGCAGGTGGATCGCCGGTTTGACGCGAGGCAGCCGGATCGCTGGAATGTGCTCGTCGTAGTGAACCGGCGTGTCCATCGGAGATCGCTGCACCCTCGCTTGGCTGTGCTCGGGACCGCGTGCGCTGTGCCCAGCGTGAAGAGACGGCCTGGCGAAGGTCGTCTAGGAGCGTGTAGAGGACCGGTACCACAAAGAGCGTGAGGAGGGTAGAGGAGAGCAGGCTACCAATGACCACGACCGCCATTGGCGCGCGGGACTCCGCTCCCGCCTCCAACTTGAAAGCCAGCGGGAGCATGCCAAACACCATGGTGGCCGTGGTCATCAGGATCGGGCGCAGGCGTGTGCGACCTGCTTCGATCAATGCTGCCGTCCGCTCGTAGCCGCGCTCGCGAAGGGTGTTGGTGTAGTCTACCAAGAGAATGCCGTTCTTCGTGACCAGACCTTCCGCCATAATCATGCCGATCGCCGAAAAGATGTTGAGGGTGTTGTGAGTGATGAGGAGGGCAAGCAAAGCGCCAATCAGACCGAGTGGCAAGGCCGAGAAACGGACCAGCGGGAGCAGCCAGGACTCATAGAGGGCCACCAGCAGCATGTACTGCAGGATCAGCGCCATGCTGAGGGCGCCGACCATGGTAGCAATGGCCGCATTGAACTGTTGTACCTGGCCGACAAGCTGAATGGTGTAGCCGGGCGGCAGTTGGAGTGTGGCAAAGGTGCTTTGCAGCTCTCCGGCCACTGTCCCTAACGGCTGGCCGGAGATAATGGCGCGCAGGGTCAAGGTCGGCTCACGATTAATGGAGTGGATGGCAACCGGGCCCGTAGCCTGGGTCACCGTTGCTACCTGCCCCAGCATCACCGGTCCGCGCATTGCCGTCGCTGGCGCTACCGGGATCAATCCTATCTGTTGCAGGTTGATCGTGGTGCCGGTGTGACTGATAACCCGGATGGGCTGAGGGTAGCCGGTAGCCGGCTGAAACATCGTGGCCTGATTGCCGCCGATCGCAGCGCTCGCGGCGACCGAGACCTCCTGTGCCGTCACGCCAAGCTGCGCCATCGCCGCTGGATTCAGCACCAGGTTGATCTGTGGGGTCGAGACCGGTGTGAGATTCAAGACGCTTGCTACGCCTGGCACACCCTGAGCAGTCTGTTCGACACTCGGAGCGAGACTCTCCAGTGTGGTCAGGTTGGGACCGCTGAGCACGATAGGGATCGCGTTACCGATCCCGCCGAGTATGAGCGGATTGTACACCGTCGTTTGCGCGCGCACGCCGGGAATGTGATTGCCGGCCAGTCGCGCCTCTTTGAGCAGTGTTGCCAGTGGTGGGCGCTGGGATTTCGGGAGTAGTTGCACGGCAACGTCGGCAACTGCGCCGCTCGAGGCGGCCACATTGACGGTCGTGAAGTAGCCGGTAACACCCGGCATGTGGCGCAGCACAGCCTCCATCTTCTGCGCGGCCGCAGTCATGGTGGCGAGGGAGGTGCCCGGAGCGGCGTGGAGGCCGACGTTGAACTGGTTGTTGTCCTCCTGCGGCGTAAACTCGGCCCCGATGAGGTGCAAAGGGAAGACGGAAAAGCTGGCGAGGACTGTGGCAAGGGCGACCCCGATCACCAGGAGGCGGGCGTGGAGGGCATGCTGCACCAATCGCCCGTACCCGCGGGCGAGGGCACCGAAGCCGGCATCCCAGCGCTCGCCGAAGCGCGCCAGTAGGCCCCGCGAGTTTTGGTGACGCAGCCAGCGGCTGGCGAGCATCGGTGTAAGTGTAAAGGACATGAAGAGTGACAGCGCCGTCGTAGCGACGACAGTAAGCCCGTATTGGAGGAAGAGCTCACCGACAATTCCCGTCATGAAGGCGATGGGGATGTAGACTACGATGTCGCTGGCCGTGATGGCGAGCGCCGCCAGGCCGATCTCACTACGACCTTTGATCGCGGCGTCGCGCGGGGATTCGCCCAAGTGCAGGTGACGCGTGATGTTCTCCAGCACCACGATAGAGTCATCGACCAGAATGCCGATGACTAGCGCTAGAGCCATCAGCGTCATGAGGTTGAGGGAGAAGTGCAGGAAGTACATCACCAAGAACGTGCTGATGATGCTGGTTGGGATGGCGAGTACTACGATGACTGTGTTGCGCCATTCGTGCAGGAAAGCCAGCATGACCACAGCAACAAGGATGATAGCGATACCGATGTCGGTCTGGATGGCATCGAGTGCCGAGCGAATGTAGGTCGACGTATCGTTGGTGATGATGAGCTTGGCGCCCTTGGGCAAGCTGGTTTGGAGCTTCGCTACAGCCGTATGGACGGCACTGGCTACCGCCAGCGTGTTGGCATCAGACTGGCGCAGTACCACTAAGCCGACGGCAGGCTTGCCATTGAAGAACTGGGCTTGCGTCGGCGCCACATCGCCTTCAGTCACCTTGGCGACGTCGCGTACGTACACCGGTCCCGCCGTGGTCGAGGTGATAAGCGCGTTGGCCACGTCGCTCACCGTCTGGAACTGCCCGACTGTACGCACATCGATCACTTGGGCACCCTGCGTGATGGCGCCGGCGGGGGTGCTGATGTTGGCGGAAGCCAGGGCTTGTGAGACCTGAGAGATAGAGATCCCGTAGGCGGTAAGCTTCGCGGTGTTGACGAGCACCTGGATCTGCTGCTGTAAGCCACCGGTCACCGCGACATTGGCCACACCTGGCAACGCCTGGAGCTGTGGCTGCAACGTCTCGGTGGCCAGACTGTAGAGCTGGTCCAGTGGCTCCGGACCAGTCAGTGCGATATTCAGGACTGGGCGGGCATTTGGATTCGCCGTATTGATGAGCGGTGACAGTGCGTTCACGGGGAGACGCAGGTGCGCGAGTTCCTGGTCGACGTACACGATGGTCCGGCTCGGGCTGATTCCGGAATAGAGCTGCAGGGTCACGACGGAGCGCCCCTGGCTGGACGTTGCTGACATTTGCTGCACCCCCGGTGTGCCGGCGACGACACGCTCGACGGGTTTCGTGATCTGGGCCTCTACGTCTTGGGCCGAGGCATTGGGCAGGCCGACGATGACGTTCACGAAGGGGCGGCTGATGGGTGGCAGCTGGGAGACTGGCAGGCGTGTGTAGGCAACGGCGCCCATGAAGACCATGCCCACAATGAGCATCAGCATAGCCAGGGGACGGACGATGGCGATGCGCGTCAGACCCATTGTGAATGCCCTTGATTTGGTGCGACCTGCCCCTGCGGTGCCGGCGTACCCTTGTGCCGCTTCCCCTTCTTCGCGTGTCCGTGTGCAGCTTTGCTCGTCGTTGATTTCGTTGCTGTGGTTGCTGTCGACGTTGTCGTGGTGTTCTTGGCCGGCGTGGGCGACACGATGACAGGCTGGCCGGAGGTGAGTGACGTCTGGCCTAAGATCACGACCGGCTCGCCTGATGTCACGCCACTGACGATCTGGGCCTCCGCAGCCGTGGTCAAGCCGAGCTTGACTGGAACGGCGATGGCGTGCCCGTTCTTGACTGTGTAGACAGTATCCTGACCGTTCGTGGACAGAACCGCCACTCGGGGAACGAGTGTGGCCCCGGACACTTGCTCGGTCGTGATCGCCACCGTCACGAACATGCCGGGCTTGAGGCGGGGATCAGCGGGCTGGGGGGTGATAATGGTGGGGAAGACGTGGCTGGTCGCTACGGCTACCGGCGAAACCTGGGTGACGCGGGCCGGGAAGGTGACGCCAGGGTAAGCGCTCACGGTGAGCGTGACTGGCTGGCCAACGGAGACTTGGGCGGCATTGGCCTGCTCGACATTGACGTCGACCTGTACACCGCTGCTGACGAACGTTCCTACCGGTGAGGTCGGCGTCGCCAGCGCCCCAACCTGCAGCAGCTGGCTTGCCAGTATGCCAGCGGAGGGTGCAATGATCTTGGTCTGATTCAGCGCCGTCTGGGCGGTAACGATCTGGGCCTGAGCGTTCTGTACCTGGGCCTTGGCGGTAGCAATTGCAGCCGGCGTGGCTGGCGCAGTGACACTTGCGTAGTTCGCCTGAGCGCTCTGCACCTGGGCTGCCGCTGAATTTACCGCGTTCTCGGCTTGGGTCACCGTCGCGGCATCCCTGGCTGCTGTCTGAGTCAAGGCAGCCTGAGCCGTCTTCAGCTGATTCTGTGCAGTGACAACGGCCGTCTGACCGCTGGCAAGCCCCTGGCTCGCAGCTGCTTGAGTGCTGGTGAGCTGTTGCTGGGCTGTCTGTACAGCCTGCTGGGCACTCTGCACCGCCGCGATCTGGGCGGCTCCTGCCGATTTGACTTGTGCCAGCGCGGAGTTCACCTGGTCCTGAGCAGTGAGCACGGCCTGCTGTGCCTGCTGCTGTGCCTGCTGGTACTGCAGATTGGCCTGAGTTACCGCGGTCTGGGCGGCATCGACGGTAGCGTTTTGCGATTGGCACTCATAGGCCGGGGCTTGGCGATTGCCACAGACACCATCGCGCGTGGTTTGGGCAGCGAAGAGCGCGTCTTTGGCCTTTTGAATATTTTGCTGATCAGCCGCCAGTGTGCTGGTCTGCGTGGCCTGCACGGCCGCCAGGCTCCTCTGCGCACTGGCGTAAGCGGTCTGGGCCGCTTCGAGCGCGATCTGGGTCGGGCTCTCGCTCCCCTGCACCTGAGCCAGTTTGGCTTGGGCTGTGCCGACCTGCTGCTGGGCGCTCTGGATGGCTGCTTGCTCTGTCCCCTGGTTACCGCTCGTCACGGCGTACACGTGGGCAGCAGCATTGAGCGCGGCTTGCGCGTTTGCCACGGCCTGCGCACCACTGGCGGCGTCAGCAGTGGCCTGGTGTTGCGCCGCCGTCAGCGCCCGCTCGGCATTGGTGACGGCGGCGGCGGCGGTGTTCTCGCCGGCCTTCGCCACACCGATCTCTGCGGCTGTCGGTCCTTGCTCCACCTTTGCCAGGTTCGCTTGGGCTGCTGCCAGCGCTGCCTGAGCCTGCTGGAGCTGGGCCTGCTGCGTACTGTCGTCCAGTTGCGCAATCAGCTGGCCGGCCCTGACAGTAGCGCCTGGCGACACATAGAACTTCGTAATGACGCCGGCAGTTTTCGGCACGAGATTGACTTGCTGGTTGGCAATGATCGTCCCAGCGTAGGTGAGCGTCGCGGCAATCGAGCCCGTGCTCGCCGGTGTGGTGGAAACGACGGCCGCCGGGGCGCCCGGATGCCGTATCTGGACTGCGCTCACCTGACCGCAGCTTGCCAGCACTCCTGTGCTGAGTAGCGCACCTAGCGCCGTGAACCAAGGCCAGCGAGACATAGCTCCAGTCAGTTCCCTTTCACCGAATGTGTACATTCCTGCGCGTGAGTGGCGAGTGGAGCGCTCGCGGTTCCCACCGCGCTGCGTCTCTGCTACTATTCCACTATGCCACCATACCTGCGGTGTAAAAGTCACTTCTGCGTAAAGAACCGCTAAAAATTCTGCAGCGTACGGTGTCCGGGCCTTGACCGTGACGTTTCCAGCCCTCTTGTCCGGCCCATCAAGGAAAGAACTTCTCGTCATCCTCAACGTGAGCACGAACGCCCTGGCTGTCGCGGCGCGCACAGGCCTGCTGTGCTGCTGCAACCGTCACACCCGCCCTTGCAGCGTTTCATCGAACGAGCCCCAGGCCATGGTTCTCGTATGGTGGTACGTCTGGTAAGCAGCCCACGCCTCCGCGAGCCGGCAGACTCCCGCTTCGAGTGCGGTGCGACCGAGGCCAAATGAGAGTCGAATGCCGCCGGCATGCTCGCCGTTAGGTGAAAGCAGCGACCCGGAAACAACCGCAACGCCGTGTTGCAAGGCTACCTGTCCAAAGTCATCGGCGTTGGCGTCGGGGAGACGCACCCAGAGAGAGACGCCGCCGTGCGGGCGCTGCCATGACCAGGATGGAAGGTACGCCGTCAGCAACTCGAGCAGATAGTCTAATTGCATTCGCAACTCGGCACAGCGTTGCGCCTTGATCTCGTCCGCTCTCTGGAGCAAGTGAGTCGCGACGAGCTGGCTAATCACCGGTGTGCCGAGATCGGCTGAGGCCTTCAGGCGGGTCAGGCGCCCGATAACGTTCTCAGGTGCCCGCACCCAACCAACGCGCAGCCCTCCCCAGAACAGCTTGCTCATCGATCCGATGCACACGACCTGACCGTCCGGCTCGTAGGACGTCACGAGCGGTGGCGGTGGATTACCGTCAAGCTGCAGTTCGCTGTGACTGAGGTCCTCGATAACTGTCACCTGAAGATCCCGTGCTAGCTGGGCAAGGCGGCGGCGGCGACCAGGCGGCATGATGGCGCCCGTCGGGTTGTGGAAGGTAGGCATGAGGTAGACCAGCCGGACGTGCAGCTGCTTGAGGAGCCGCTCCAGGGCAGTGAGATCGACGCCTCGATCATCCATGGGAACTGCGTAGATGCGGGCACCAGCCTTGCGAAAGGCATCGAGGACGCCAGGTGACGTCAGTGACTCTGTGATGGCGGCGTCGCCGGACTGAAGGTAGTGGGCAGCCAGGAGCGTCACCGCCTGCTGATCACCAGTGGTGATGAGAATCTGCTGCGGTCTGGTTGGTGTGCCCTGCTCTGCAAAGCGCTGGGCAACCGCTTCGCGAAGCTGCGGAAGGCCTGCCGGCACGTAGCCGTGGCTGTTCAGGAGCTCGGGTAACTCTGCTCCGGCCACGGCCCGGGTCACCTCAGCAATAGGCTTGGCCCCGGGAAGAGCGGCCGTCGCGAAGTCGATGGTGGTTGCAGTAACGATCCGTTCACGTAGGAAGGCATTACCCCGGAGCGAAGCAATGGGGTCGGCTTCCGTGAATGTGGCACACGGACCGCGTATCCAGGTGCTACTACCCTGGCGGCTCTCCAGCCAGCCCGCGCTCTTGAGCAGCGCATAGGCATTCCCCACGGTCGTCCGGCTGACCGCTAGGGAGTGAGCGAGTGCACGCTCGGTTGGCAGCTTCTCGCCAATTCGCAGCTCTTGCCGCTCGATAGCCTGCTGGATAGCTGTGGCGAGCCGCCGGTAGAGTGGTCCTCTTCCAGCCGTCCACTGACCCAGCACAGCAATAGTCCGCGCTTGATTGCGCACCATTCGGCCGCCCCCCTGAAAAGACCAATTGTGTAGGATTGGTCCTTGTTTTTCCAGCCAATGGCGACGATACTACCACGAGGCGGCTCCGTGAAGATATTAAATGGCATCCCTGATCCCGGCAAGTGGTCTGACGTGACATATAGAGGGATTTGTTGTGACCAACTGGCTCACCAGCGGCAGTCTTGCCCGACAGCGGGGGATCGCGTTCTACGTCTTCCTCCTGCCTTGGCTGGCCGGCTTTCTACTTTGGACCGCTGGTCCGATGCTGGCTTCGCTGTGGCTGAGCCTGACGACCTATGATGCGATCGCGCCGCCGCACTTTGTCGGGCTACAGAACTATGCCAGCACGTTCTCCTCGTCTCTCACTTGGCAATCGCTGAAAGCGACCAGTATCTACACGTTTGGCGCCGTCGGAGTTACCGTTGTCGCATCGCTCGTCCTGGCCACCTTCTTGAATCAGCGGCTCCCGCTCCTCAGCATGTGGCGCACTGTCTACTACCTCCCGGTCGTCACCTCAGGCGTGGCTGTCAGCCTTCTCTGGTGGTGGATCTTCCAGCCCGACTATGGCTTGGTCAATAGCATGCTCTGGGCCCTCCTGCATATCCGTGGTCCTGGGTGGTTCTTTTCAGCACACTGGGTATTGCCTGCCTTCATCATCATGGCTGTCTGGGGCCTGGGCGGGCCAATGCTGATCTACCTCGCGGCGATGCAAGGTGTGTCCACTCAGTTGTATGACGCGGCGAGCATCGATGGAGCGGGATGGTGGAGGCGCTACCTCCACGTAACATTGCCGATGATCTCGCCAGCCATCCTCTTCAACACGGTGCTATCCGTGATCGGCTCCTTTCAAGTCTTCACCCCGGCCTACGTCATCACTCAAGGCGGTCCGAACTATGCGTCTTACTTCTACGTGTTCAATATCTACGAACAGGCGTTTGTGAATTTCCGCTTTGGTGAAGCATCCGCGCTTGCCTGGGTGCTCTTCGTCATCATCCTCGCGGTAACGATCGTGATTCTCCGGACATCGGGTGTCTGGGTCTACTACGAGGGCGGAGGCCGGATCTGATGGCGAGGCCGCAGGTTCTGAGCTTGGAGAGGAGACTGTCCGGGAGACGGGCAGTGCTGGGAAAGCGAGCGGCGGAGCGTCTCGGCCGCATCATTGCTACGGGCGTGATCGCACTGGGTTCCTTGTTTGCCCTGTTCCCCGTCTTCTGGATGCTCTCGACGTCGCTCAAACCCAGTGGAGATGTCTTCTTGGTCCCACCTCGCTGGGTTCCACTCCATCCGCTGTGGTCGAACTACCCCGCCGCGCTTTCTTTCATGAATGCAGCAGTGGTCTTCCGCAACTCCTTCATCGTGTCGGGGTTGACGGTGATCGGAGCCACCGCTTCGTCCGCCGCGGTGGCCTATGCGTTCGCTAGGTTGCCGGTGCGTGGCAGCTCGGTGCTCTTCCTGCTTGTCCTGAGCATCATGATGCTGCCGGGACAGGTGACTTTGATTCCCCAGTTTCTGCTCTTCAAGATGCTTGGCTGGCTTGACACGTTCAAACCGCTGGTCGTGCCTTCATTTTTCGGTGTCCCCTACGCGATCTTTCTCCTACGGCAGTTCTTCCGTACCATTCCGCGGGAGATGGACGATGCCGCCGTGATTGATGGCTGTTCAGTCTATTCCATCTTTTGGCGCATCATTCTCCCTCTGTCGAAGCCCGCTCTCGCGGTCGTGGCCATCCAGCACTTCATTGCCAGCTGGCAGGACTTCCTTGGTCCTCTTATCTACCTCAACTCGAACGATCGCTTTACGGTAGCTCTTGCGCTGGCCCAGTTTCAGGTCGCCTATGGTGGCACGCCGTGGCAACTCCTCATGGCGGCATCCACTGTGGCGCTCTTGCCCCCCATCATCCTCTTCTTCGTGGCGCAGCGATTCTTTATCCAAGGCATCGTGATCAGTGGAGTCAAAGGCTAAGTAATCAGGAAGAGCCTGAAGATCGAGTTGGTACTGAAGGAGGTTCGAGTCAACATGACAACTGTGAGTACACGAGAACATGGGGGAGCGATCCCCCGGCGGAGCGTGCTCCGTCGCATCGCCGGCAGCGGCTGTGCGGCTCTGGGATTGCTCGTAGCAGGGTGTGGGACTGCCGCTCCTGCTGCCGTTCAGACGGCAACGAGCACCAGGGCGGTCTCGACCACCTCGTCGCCAGGAACCGCTGTTGCCTCGACTTCCTCGACGAGTGCCGCCGCCCCAGTCGCCTCCAAGCCGGCCACGGTGACCTGGTTCGTGCGCAGCAGCCCTGTCGAAAACCCTTGGGAGCGGAAAATCGCGATTCCCGAGTTCGAAAAACAGTATCCGAACGTCAAGATCAACCTCATCGTGAATCCGGGTACCGCCTGGAACACCAAGATTCTGGCGATGTATGCCGGGAATACACCGCCAGACGTGCACAACGGTATCGTTGGGACATTCATCCAGCTCTACGCGGAAAACAAGGTCCGCGAGCTCACACCGTTCATTGCACGAGACAAGTTTGACCTGGCCCCGTTCGGGCCCTTGGCGAAAAATCCGGACATGTGCCGTAGCGGGAAACAGTGGGAGCTGCCAATCCTGACGACGCAGGGCTGCCCCGTCTTTTACAATATGGATCTCTTCGACCAAGCCGGACTGCCCTATCCCCCCACCGATTGGTCCGACAAGAGCTGGACCATCGACAAGATGCTGCAGAATGCGCAGAAGCTCACGAGAAACTGGGGTCAGCCGAACGCCACCTACGGTTTGATCGGTCGGGGCGGCTTTTGTTCCTGGGCCTATCTCTGGGGTGGCGACCCGTGGGAGAAGGCGTTCTACGAGCACGGGATCGCGCAGAAGAGCCACTATGCTTCATCGCAAGTGGTGACTGCCATGCAGTTCAGCCAAGACTTGATCTGGAAGAACCACGTTTCGCCGCGTCCCGAAGACGTCACCGGCATGAACCAACTCGGGGATCCGTTCAAGACCGGTCGGGTAGCTATGGAATGGACGGGAGGCTGGGATTACTGGAATCTCCCGGGCATTAAAGCGTTCAAGTGGGGCGTCGCGGCAGGGCCCTGGAAAATCACGAACAAGGGAGTGGACTACACGGACGGAGTCATGATCAGTGGGTTGACGAAGGTGCCGGATGAAGCGTGGCTGCTTGTGAAGTACTTGGTCGGAAAAGAGGGCCAGCTGTCCTACATCCGCGCCACTCATACGCCACCGACCCGCACCGACAACTTGGATGCCTGGGTCGACTTCATGCTGCCGCAGACCGGTATGAAGTCCCGTACTGCGCTCAAGCAAGTGGCGCTTGGTTTCCGGCAGAACTACATGGAAGAATGGGCACACTATACGATTGGCGCAGGCCAGTACCAGACCATTGAGACGCAGGAGCTCAGTGTGCTCAATGGCAACAAAGCGACAGCAGCGAGCTTGATGCCCCAGGTGCAGCAGCGTATGGACGCGACTCTCGAGACCGTCTATAACCAGTACAAGTCGACGCGGCTGGCGACCGACTCCTTATGCGTGTCGTTGAACTTCAGCAAATGAACTTCATTATTCTCATCTGTGACACGCTTCGCTACGACCATCTTGGCTGCACCGGCGGTGGCAGAATCCATACCCCAGCGCTCGACCGCTTCGCTGCTGAAGCAGTGAACTTCACGCAGTGTCGGGTCGGCTCCTATGCGACTATTCCTGCGCGCCTCGAATTCTTCAGCGGCGCAGTGGGCCAGCCATTCCAACCCTGGCGGCCGCTGCCCTGGGACGTGCCCACGTTGCCGGAGGTACTACGGGAACACGGCTATGTGACGATGTTGGTCAACGATACCCCGCACCTGATCAACCATGGCTATGGCTTCGACCGCCCGTTCCATGGCTGGCACATGGTCCGCGGCCACGAGGTCGACCGCTGGCAGACCGGACCTGCCGGGCCGGCTCGCTTGCCGTGTGCGCCGGAGAAGCTCAAGAATCCGGACACTTTCCTTGCCCAGTACCTGCGCAACCAGCAGGGGCGGCAGTGGGAACGCGACTGGCAAGCGCCCCGCCTGATGCAGACGGCCATAGACTGGCTGGAGCGCAATCGGGACCACGAGCGCTTCTTGCTGTGGATCGACTGCTTCACTCCCCACGAGCCCTGGGACCCACCACGGCGGTACGTGGAGCGGTACGACCCGGGCTACCAGGGCGAGGAGATCATCTTTCCCAAGTACGGCGCGGCAGACTATATGACGCCGGCGGAGCTGCATCACGTCCAGGCGCTGTACGCTGCTGCGGTGAGCCTGCTCGATCGCTGGGTCGGACTGCTACTGGAGGCGGTTGACAGCTTCGAGTTACGCGACGACACGGCGGTGCTCGTCCTGTCCGACCACGGCACGATGAACGGTGATCGAGGAATCATCTGTAAGCCGCCGCCGCTCTATGAAGGCATCGCCCACACGCTCTTCCTGCTGCGTCACCCGTCGGGGGAGGGGGCAGGGACGCGCCAGACTGGTCTGCTGCAAGCGGCAGACCTGGCGCCGACAGTGCTCGACCTTGCCGGCGTTCCCCCTCCAGCGGGCATGGAAGGGCAGCCCGCGTGGCGCTTGGTGCGTGGAGATCCCAGCCGGCGCGTTATCGCCGCCTCGGGCATGGCGCGTCCAGCTGCCGGAGTAACCCTGTTCGATGGGGAATGGACGTTGATCCTGGAGCCGGGCCGGCGGCGCGAGCTCTATCATCTGCCGAGTGATCCCGAACAGCAGCACGACCGCGCTACAACGGACGGCGAGGTGGCGCGGCGGCTGCAGCGCACCTGGCTGGCGGAGCTAGAACGCCGAGCAGCACCCGCCGCGTGGTGTGAGGCCTATGCGCTCGACGCGGTTGGACCGCCTCCTGACCTGCCACCCGACCCATTCGAGGCGTTGCGCCAGCAGCGAGGTCTGAGTGCCGGGAACTTCTTGCGTCCATCAGTTGTTTCTCGCATCTCAAGAGGAATCGTGGAATGAACATCGTTCTGATCGTCATCGACACGTTGCGCTTTGACTACGTTGGCGCCAACGGCAACTCAAACATTCGCACACCGAATCTGGACCGGCTCGCCGCACGCTCCTGGAACTTTCAGCGTGCCTTTGCGGGCAGCTTTCCCACGATCCCCTTGCGGACGGACCTGATGACGGGCCGGTATGGCGCGCCTTTCCACCAGTGGAAGCCGCTGGACTGCGACAAGCCAACGATTCCGCGAGCGCTGGCGGACCTCGGCTACTGCACCCAGCTCATTCACGACAGCCCGCACCTTGTCAACGGTGGTCATGGCTTCGATGTTCCCTTCCACGCCTGGACCCCCGTACGTGGCGCCGAGGTGGACCGCGCCTGGATCACCGACACCTGGACCTATCTGCCCAACTGGCGCTTGGATCCCATATTCGATCCGCTCCCGCGTGACGAGGAGATCGTTCTTCGGCGCGGCTGGAATCCTGGGGGCGGCTATGTGCACACCAATCACGGCCGGACGCACGAAGCAGACTGGAACGTGGCACGACTCTTCACCACAGCCTCCCAGTTCCTGCGGGATAACGCCAGGCGCAACAACTTCTTCCTTTGGGTTGATTGCTTCGATCCACACGAGCCGTGGGACTCGCCACCGGAGTTTGTCCTCCTCTACGACCAGACACCGGGATATGACGGCAAGCTGGATCCGCGCTCGTTCGGCCAGGGTCGCAACCGTCCCGATCTCTCGCCACGCGCTACCGAGCACCTCAAGGCGCAGTACGCTGCAAAAGTGACGTTCATGGACAAGTGGCTGGGCGCCTTTCTGGACACGCTGGAGGAGACGGGGCAGCCCTGCGTCGTC
>JAMCTA010000096.1 GCA_023381895.1 Chloroflexota bacterium | reverse complement strand
CGCATCCGCGTGCTGCTCCCCACTGATCAGGTGGTCTCGCTTCCCTTGCAGCAATACCTGGCTTCCGTCGTCTCATCCGAGTTGCCAGCACACTGGCCGGCAGCAGCGGTCGAGGCGCAGGCGGTTGCCAGCCGCACCTATGCGATCTGGAGCTTGACGCCAGACCGTCCGTTCGACGTCACGAGCACCGTGAGCAATCAGGTCTTTGGCGCCACCGCCCGGCCGGGTGCGCTGACCGCAGTATCCGCAACGCACGATCAGGTCTTGATCTACCAGGGTAAGATCATCCCTGCTTACTTTCACGCCTGCAGCCTGACCTGGACAGCCAACAATGAGGACGTTTGGCCGGGACCGCCGCTGCCTTTCTTACGTGCCATCGACGACGTCGCCCCGAATGGGCAGCCCTACGGACAGAGCTGCCCCTACCAGCACTGGCAGGCCGGCCCCTTCTCCACCGAAGAGCTGAGCCGTCTCCTCGCAGCTGATCCGCGAACGGCCGTGGGTAATCTGCAGACCCTCACGTATGGCCCGCGGGATCAGGGCGGCCGTCTCGAGTGGGTCAAGCTGCAGGGAGATGCGGGAACAAAAACGGTCCCAGCCGCCATCTTTCGGATGGTCATCAATGAGGGCCAACGCTTGAGTCACACACTCCTGAGCGCCGATTTCCAGGTTGTCCCCGCACCTTCTTGGATGCCCCGCCCGCAGCCGGTCCCACCATTGCCACCGCCCACCACACAGTCGGTGCCGATGCCGGCAAGCAGCTCGGCCACTTCGCGCATCTCGCCGCGTGTTCTGCCCTCGTGGGTGCTGACCACCGCACCGGCAACGCCTCTGCGGACCGGGCCGTCAGCGAGTACAACGTCGATCGTCGCCTTGCCTACAGCGGCTCCCTTGCTCGTGCTCGGGTCGCCGAGCGGCTCGTGGCTCCCGGTGCATGATCCAGCGAACGGTAGAGCGGGCTACGTCGCTACTGGTGCAGTGCTGCCCTGGAACCCCAGCTCCTCAGCCGGTACTGCTGCCACCCCTACCAGTCCGCCATCCACCGCTCCAGCATCAGCCAGCTTTTCCCCCTTCTGGGTAGAGAACTTCGTGCCGGCGCGCTTGTGGTCAGGGACCAACGGACAGGCGGTCGTCTTCGGCAGCGCGCCGCAATGGACCGCCATGGAGGTGCTGCGACCAGCGGTCAATGGCCGCTACCTCGTGCTGGTCTGGACTACCCACAACATTGCCTACATCAACGGACAGTCCATCGGCCCGGCGGGACCGCCGTAGATCAGCAAGCCGAGGCCTTGACCTCCTTGCGATCGGATTGCTCCTTCAGGAGGACTTTCTGAAGGGACTCGCTGACGCTGCTGTTGAGGTGGTCACGTGGTCTTTGACGGAAGGTCAGAATTCCGTAGCCAGGTCGGCGGACAGTCTCAGCGCACCGTCGTTCGCCTTCATCCAGCAGCTATCATCTGTGAAGAAACTCCTCTGCCTACACCAAAATACGGTACTTGACAAGCACCCAACTAATTGGCTAATCTGCTGCCAAGCAGGCTAGGCTGTCCGGCAACGTTGCCGTCAGTTGTGGTTCAGCCAGGTAAGAGGCAAGGTGGCCTTTCTCCGTCGTTGGACGTGAGAAGGGCTATTTTTGTTTGCTGAGTTGTACCGCTGGCTCTGCGGAGGTGAGCGGTGGTCGCCACCTACGGCACCCCGGGCAAGGGAGCCCTCCGTCCCACGGTGGGACTCGAAAGTGTGGCCCTGCTGGCACAGCCAGCAGAAGAGTGTCATAGGAGGGCTAGTTTGGACCCGACTCCCTATATTGCGGATCCGAAATGGCTCCAGCCAGGGGATACAGCCTGGCAGCTGGTAGCCGCGACGCTCGTCGGCTTGATGAGCATCCCTGGTTTGGCCGTCTTGTATGGAGGCATTGTACAGCGCCGCTGGGCGGTGAACAGCGCGCTGATGGCCTTCTACGCATTTGCTATGGTGCTGATGACCTGGTCGCTCTGGAGCTTCAATATGGGCTTTGGGACGCCAATGCCCTTGGGGCCTTTGCAGAATGTCGTTGGTATCCCAGGGCCAGTGCTGAGCCAGCTTTCGGAGCAGGCGCAAGCGAATATCCCCTTGTTGAAAGGCTTGATGCCTGAGTTTCGCTTCCCGCAGTCTGCACTTGTGTACTTCCAGTTCGTGTTCGCTGCCATCACACCGCTGCTCTTCTTAGGTAGTGTGGTCGGGCGCATGAACTTCCGTGCGTGGATGTTGCTCATCCCGCTCTGGAATACCCTCGTGTACGCCGTCGACGCCTTCGGTCTCTGGGGTGGTGGCTGGCTTGCTCAACTGGGCGCCGTGGACTACTCTGGGGGTTACGTGATTCACCTGTCAGCTGGTGTCACGGGCTTTGTTCTCGCTGCCATTCTCGGGCCCCGCCTGGCAAAGGATCGCGCGGAGCAGACCCCGAACAACATGCTGATGGTGATGGTTGGTGCGGGGTTACTGTGGCTCGGCTGGAATGGCTTCAACGGTGGTGATCCCTACTTCGCCAACGCTGATGCTTCCGCGGCCGTCATCAATACCAACCTGGCTGCTGCTGCTGCCATGTTGACCTGGTTGTCCATCGACATGTTCGCCACTGGCAAGCCTTCGATGCTCGGTGCGGTCAATGGGATGATCACAGGACTCGTGGCCATTACTCCGGCCGCTGGTTACGTGAATGGTCTCGGTGCGCTGATTATCGGGATTGTGGCTGCCACCATCCCCTGGTTCACCATGAACAAGGTCGCCATCTTCCGCAAGGTCGACGATGCGCTCGGTGTTGTCCACACACACGGTATTGCCGGGCTTATCGGCGGCCTCATGGTGGGTTTGCTGGCCGATCCGAATATGGTGGTCTATCTTGGATCTGGCAAGACCCCTGCGGTGACGGTGGGTGGCCTGTTCTACGGTGCTGGCTTCCACCAGCTCTTGGTTCAGGCACTAGCAGCCCTGTTCATCATCGTTTACAACATCGTTGCTACGACGATCATCGCCAAGGTGGTTAGCATCTTCATCCCACTTCGTTTGACGGATGAAGAGCTCGAGGCCGGTGACATCGCGGTGCATGGTGAAGAGGTGGGCTACGCGTCACCGCTGCCGGAGGGTGCGGAAGCGATCCCCGCCCGTTAGGGGCATACCCCTTGTGGCACCGCCTCATCACAGAACTTATGCATCACCTTGGTCACCTCAGGATGTTGGGAGTCATACAAGATGTACGGTGGAGCACAGATGTAGCCTGTAGGGAACTGCTCGCTCCGCCCCGTCTTGGTTAGTACGGGAGCGCCGCTCTTGTTTGGGTTCCAGTCCCAACCCTTGACACCGAAATTGAGGTACTGCCACTGCTCGCTACCGAACGGAGCAGCGCAGTAGTCGAAGATATCGAGAATTTCCTCGATACGGCTCTGGTTCTTCTTCGAGACCGTCGTGTAAGAGAACAGCCCGTTACTCAAGGCATACGCAGCCTTGCCACCGTCGTACCCGAACGGCGGAAGGAGTGTGAAGGTCGATTTCGAGTCAGCGGTCTTGAAGTTCAGTCACATCTGTGGTGAGGCGGTGTGCCATCGGGGTAGCAGCCGGTGCGCCCTGCTGCAAAATACTGCTTGGCCCGGAGGATATTGAGATCGGTCGATCCCGGATAGCAGAAGTTGGAGGAAGTTCGAAAAAGATCGGACAATATGCAGGTGGACAGTGCCGTCCACGGTGATGTGGCAAAGGAGCCAGCAGTGTCTCTTCTCTTCGATGCAAAAGCGCTCAGCCTCATCGAGCGCGCGCCCTCATCCCACGGTCTTCTTTTGACGATCAATTCCAACTACGGCATGCCTGGCGCTCTGGTCTGCGCAGAGTGGTGTTCGCGGGACTATGGTGATCACGATCCAGATGTGGTTCTCCTAGAAACCATCTCTGGAAGGCCGGTCTTTGCGCATCGGCGCTTGGCCGCCTTTGCGCGGTTCCAGACGCTGCGACTCACCACTCGCGGCACCGCTCTCTGGCACGCGCTGGTGGTGGAACGGGCAGAGCACCTGTGGATCGAGCTGGTGCGCTGGGAGTATGGACATCCTAGGCTTGCACGCACCTGGGACCAGCACCCAGCAGCCTAGCGAAGGCTGGTGCTTCGACTGTGTTGAAGCAGTCCAGAGTGATGATTGACTGATTTGCGTGAACGACTTCCCTGCCGCCTAACATCCCTGCTGTCAGTGTGAGCGTGGTACGACTTCTGCTGCACGCCTTTCTCTGCCGAGGCTAGGGCGATGGGCCCTGCCATCGTCGAAGTGAAGGGAGTCGATCGTGGTGCTTGACTGGAATCTTCTACGGCGTTTGTGTGAAACTCCGGGGATCGCAGCACATGAGGCCGGTGTGCGCGAAGTAGCACTAGCGGCATTGCAACCGTTAGTGGACGATGTGCGGGTAGATGCCCTTGGCAATGCCATCTGCCTGAAACGCGGAGTAGGCGGACCCAGAATCATGCTCGCCGCCCATCTCGATGAGATCGGCTTCATCGTGCGGCATATTAATGATGAAGGATTCCTCAGTCTGCAGCCAGTGGGTGGATTTGATCCGCGAGTGCTGGTTGCCCAGCGCGTGCGTGTGCACACGTCGAGTAACGCAGTGCTCTCGGGAGTGCTGATGCCGGGAGTCAAGCCTGCCCACCTCATGACGTCCGAGGATAGCAACCGTGCGCTCCAGCTCGAGCAGTTCTTTGTTGATCTCTGTTTGTCGAAAGAGCGAGTGCACGAGCTTGTTGAGCTCGGTGATATGGTGACGCTCGATCGCGGTTTGGAAGAGATCGGCGATGGCTTCATCAGCAAAGCGATGGACGATCGCGTTGGCGTCTTCGTCATGATCGAAGCCCTGCGAGCCGTGCGCGGCCATCAGGTCGATATTGTCGCTGTCGCTACCACACAGGAGGAAGTAGGGCTACGTGGCGCCATAGTCTCGGCATTTGGCGTAGAGCCGGATATCGGGGTGGCGCTGGACGTAACACTCGCGGTCGATATCCCTGGACAGGATGCGAAGGAATCCATCTCGAAGTTGGGAGCAGGCGCAGCGATCAAGATCATGGACTCATCGACACTCTCCGACCCGCGCCTTGTGCGGCGACTGCGTGAGATCGCACGGCGAGAGGGTATCGCCCATCAACTGGAAATCCTGCCTCGAGGTGGCACCGACGCAGGTGGTATTCAGCGATCGCGTGCAGGAGTGCCCTCGGTAACGATCTCTATACCAACACGCTACGTCCATACGGTGAATGAGATGGTGAAGCGGTTTGACGTTGAGTCGTGCGTGTCGCTGCTTGCCCGCTTCTTGGAAGAGGCGCATACGACGCTGGATTGACCGACGCCAGGAGCATAGTATGGCGTGCGGCGCTTCCTGCCCCAGACTGATGCTGCCCCCGTGGTCCGGACAACTCCACGCGGAGGCTAGAAACAGACGGAATCACACGCTCAGCCACGGAGGTCACAATGGTCGAATAGGCATCAAGGGCCTCATCCTCAGCGGGAGATTCTCGGGTTGCGACGGGTTGAGGGATGGACATGGCTGGGAAGCTTCTAGCCTCAGCGAGAGGGGTCTTCCTAATCGAGTGCGAGTGAGTTGCAGTACAGAACCAGGGCGTTCCTGTACCTCGTGCTGCTTTGGTAGCTGTGCTAGTTTACGACATAATGTGTACTAAACACAGTCGATCTATTAGAGTGATGCTAGTGTTTGCTGTGTAATGACGCCGGCAGGGCGGCTGTTGGGGTAGTGGCCGCAGCTGTGCGAATGAACGCGACGATGCGGTTGAGCTCCGGATGGTAGCCGTCGCTCGTCTCGATGCGTAGGAGCGGGGCGGGCAGGTCGAGTGGCTGGTAGATGCCGGCATCGAGCCCTGCGAGGAGTCCTGGCAACACGAGAGCATCGTGGTGCCCCGGATGGCGCTCGGCGGTCATTGCTCGTCGTTCTTGCCGCTGGATGATCACATCGCGTCTCGTCTCGCAATAGAGCACTGCGGGACGTGCGAGTGGGAAGAGTGCCGTGATCTCCGGTTCTGAGATACCGCGGGCAAAGTTGCTCTCGAGAATAACTCCCAGCCCAGCGGCTAAGATCTGGTGCGCTACGATGTAGAGTACACGGTAAGAGGCACCGCTGAGCTCCCGCGAGCGCTCACGAGTGGGGGCACCGATCGTGTCGAAGAGGGCCTCCTTGATGAGGTCTTTCGAGAGGTGAGGAAGGCCAAACTCGCGGGCAAGCAATGTTGCCAGCGTAGACTTACCCGTCGCGGGAGCTCCATTGATGACCAAGAGCAGTGGCTTCGTTGTCGCTACCATGACATACGCCCCCCTCTGCTGAGGAAGGCTCCTCCCGTGAGCCTCGTCGACGCTAGTTTCGAGAGTACTGTACCAGTGTGTCACACTGAGCTGTGGGTTGCCGAAACTGGGGATAGAGAGAGACTGGGTGTGTCAGATGAGCGTGCACCACTCACCTGATTCGGAAGCAGTTGTTGGGCCATCCGGAACGCTCTATCAGCTTGCATCCGCAACCGTTCCACCGGGGGAGCGTGCAGAGTACAACCGCCGCGTTATTCGCACCTACCTCCTCGACATCATTGACAGTGTTCGTACGAAGTGCCCGCCCGAGGCCTTCCCGTATCAAATGGTCGAAGCGCTGAGCCGGACCATTCGCACGCTGCCAGTTCCTTGGTTGCGCGAGTATGCGTATGCTGGGATGGTTGCGGTGCTACAGGACATCGCTAATGACGATACTACACCGTTGCGTCCCGGCTAGCGAGCGCTCCGTGTGGATGTGAGCGGTCTCTTGCTGCCCGTGTGGCGGATGTACTCAACGCCCAGCTGGGGTGGACCGTTCTGCTGTGACGACTATCGTGTGTGTCTTCGAGTCGACGTCAGTCTCTCTCCTGTGCCGCGCTGCTCAGGCGCTCAGCGAGCGTGCGGTAGCGTCCAAAACAGTCATCGTAGATACGCCGGTATCGTGAGTTCGGGTCAATTCTCAGGCGCACTGGGGCAACTTCAGTGAGCAAGGTCTCTGGAAACCATCCGGTGCTCACACCAGCTAGCAGGGCGGCACCGTGAGCGGAATGCTCGGCAACGGGGTGAACGTGGAGGGACTCTCCGAGAACGCTGGCCACGATGTTGCGCCAGAGCGGGATCTGCATGCCGCCGCCTGCTGCTACGAGTTGCTGCGGCTGAGGCACCACTACGTCGAGAAGTGTCTCCCAGGCGTGTCGCAGGCTCAAGGCGACTCCTTCGAGAATCGCCCGGATGAAGTGTGCAGTGGTATGTTCGAAGCGCAGACCGCTCGCTTTGATCTCTCGCAAGAAATCGTGGGAAGAGTCAGCTTGACCGAGTAGTCGCAACGCCGCCGTAGCGCACGCCACCAGCTGGCGGGGCGCTGCTCTGCCCAACCTAATTGCGGCGTCCGGATCGGGTAGCTCACCTGGCTGCTTCGCAGCACCTCACCACTGTGGTCGACGAGCACCGCTTTGACCGCGGAGGTGCCAAGGTCGATGCCAAGTGTCAGTGCCATTGGTCTACTCCATAGTTCGTCCAAAAGGCGGTTCTGCTGCGCTGCGCTACAGTGTAGGGCGGAATATCAGGAAGTCGTGGGCGACGATGGCGAGGCAGTAGGCGCTGGGAGAACAGGGAGGGGAATGCTGATGAGCAGTGAAGCGACTGGTCGTGCTGTGGTGACCGGCGCGAGCAGTGGCATCGGAGCAGCGACAGCTCGACGGCTAAGTGCTATGGGATTCGCTGTGACCTTGGGGGCACGCCGGCTGGAACGCCTAGAGGCGCTGGCCAAGGACCTCGGCTCTGGCGCGCAGGCGCTTCGTCTTGATGTCACCGATGAAGCATCCGTCACCGCGTTTGCCGCTGCGGTGCCATCTTGCGAGGTGCTCGTGTGCAATGCGGGCGGCGCACTTGGATTAGAGCCTGTGACCGAGATTTCAGAAGACTACTGGCGGCAGATGTGGGAAGCCAATGTTATGGGAGTGGTGCGCTGCGCGCGCGCTTTCCTTCCCCAGCTCATCGCTTCAGGGAATGGGCGAATCGTGGTGGTCACGAGCGTTGCTGGACACCAGATCTACGTCAATGGCGGAGGCTATACCGCGGCGAAACACGCTGCGGCTGTGGTGACAGATACTTTGCGGTTGGAGCTGCTCGGGAAGCCAGTGCGTGTGACTGAGATTGCTCCGGGAATGGTGGAAACGGAGTTCTCTCTCGTGCGCTTCGCTGGCGACGAAGAGCGGGCAACGAACACCTACAAGGGTATGACACCGCTTACTGCCGATAATGTTGCAGAGGCCATTGTGTGGGCAGTGACGAGGCCGGCAAATGTCACCATCGCTCGGATCGATCTCTTCTCACGTGCTCAGGGGAGTGCCCGCGACGTCTACCGTGAGCCAAGCAGCTAAGCTCACAAGGGTGGTGGTTGAGGACGAGCTTTGCTCTGTTGTCACTCGATCGCTGCTCCCAGTCGTAACGGCGGGAAGGTGACAAGGAGAAGATCTATGCCACAGTATGACCTGGTCATTGCCGGGGCGGGCATCGTGGGTTTGGCGAGTGCGCGGGCGCTGCTCCAGCAGTTTCCCGGATTGCGTATCGCTGTGCTCGACAAAGAACTGGCAATTGGGCAGCATCAGACTGGTCACAACAGCGGCGTGATTCACTCTGGCGTGTATTATGCTCCTGGCTCTCTCAAGGCGCGGCTCTGCGTCCAAGGCTCGCAGGGGATGTATGCTTACTGCTCCGAGCGGGGAATTCCGGCTGATCGCTGTGGCAAGGTGATCATCGCTGCTAGCGACGATGAGCTGCCGAGGCTGCACGAGCTCCATCGTCGCGGCGTGGCCAATGGTGTCGCAGGAATGGAGCTGATCGGTCCCGAGCGTCTCCGCGAGATCGAGCCGTACTGTATCGGTGTACAGGCTTTGTGGATACCGGTCACGGGCATCTGTGACTACAGTGCGGTAGCCCGAGCGTACGGTGAGGATATCGAGCAGATCGGGGGGGAGATTCTCCTGGGCCGCCGCGTTCGTGGCTTTGTGTACCAGCCCGATGGCGTGGCCGTGCTGACTGAGGGGGATGAGATTTACGCGCGCTACGTACTTACCTGTGCCGGACTTTACGCCGATCGCGTGGCGCGGTTGAGTGGCAGCCTACCTGAGCCTCGGATTGTGCCTTTCCGCGGGGACTACTGGGTGTTGCGTCCTGAGCGCCGCGTGCTCGTACACAATCTCATCTATCCTGTGCCTGATCCTTCTTTTCCGTTTCTCGGGGTCCACTTCACACGCCGAATTGTCGATGGTGCTGTGTGGCTAGGCCCTAATGCTGTCCTTGCGTTTGCTCGCGAGGGTTACGGTCGCTTTGATATCAACCCTGAAGACCTACGTGATGCCCTTGGATTCGTGGGTTTCCGGCGCCTTGCCTACAAGTACTGGCAGACGGGGACTATGGAACTACTGCGGGACTACAGCAAGCGGCTTTTCTTGCGCTCACTGCAGCGATACATTCCAGAGCTTGTCCTTGAAGATCTCCTCCCCGGACCCGCTGGTGTGCGGGCTCAAGCCCTCGACGCGACGGGAAAGCTCGTCGACGATTTCGTGGTGGACAGTGCAGGGGAACGGATCATTCACGTACGTAACGCGCCCTCACCGGCCGCTACTTCATCGCTCGCTATTGGCCGTCTGATCTGTCAGAGGGTGGGCAAAGCGTTTCGTCTCGGAGCGTGAGGAGGTTCACCAGGCTTCCTGCTGGGGTGCGGTGGCCCCCAGGAGGGGAGCCATCAACGGGCTTCTCCCAACCCTCTTCGGCTTCCCGCATGGGCGCGGGCTGCTGCTGAAAGAGACGCTTGGCTCGCACGAGGTAGAGGGCCAAAGCGAGATTTGCTGCTAGCAACAACAGACGTGAAGGCTGCGGATGCAGCCAGACTTCGCGTAGCTCGGGGGGGAGGAGCAGAACCGTCGCGACGAAGGTGAGGTATTCGGCCCAGCGCCGTCTCGTGGCGAGTCCCACAGACTCGATACCTTCGAGCAGGCTATAGAACAGCGTGACAAGCGCCAGCAGTGTGGCGTTTCGCCTGGAAATGAGCCCCATTGTGATGAGGATCCGGGAGAGGAAGTGTTGATCGCTCTCCATCCCCGTGTCGATGAGTGCAGTCCGAATGTGCGCGGAGATTACGCCGTCGGTGATCAAGCCCAGGAGCCCGACTGCAGAGATGAGCAACAAGATCGCAGCGAGAGCCTTGTACACGATGGCGATCTTGATGACGACCGTTGGGGGCTCCGTCGTGGCTACCAGCTCCGTGCGGAGAGACTCGAGGAACGTCTGTGAACGGTGTGGTGTTGCGTGAGGCCTGTGGGGGTGACGCTCGCGTATACTCGTTGTCAACGTCCCTTTGCCCCATTCGCAACCCAAGTTGTTGATGTCAGAGTGTATCCTACCTGCTTGTTCACTCACACCCTTGCGCTCGTGCGTGGGATCGTCGTGCAGGTCGTGGTGAAGAGGCACGCCACTGTGGATCTCGGCACAGGCTCCATTGTACTACAGTCAGTCCATCGCGCTCTTCACAATCATGGAAGGCTGCACGCATCGCTGTGGGTTTGGGCCCTGAGTATGAGTCGCGAGTGAAGGATCAGGCTGGGCCGGACGCCGAGAGCCGGATCGCGCTGACGTTCATCTCGCTGGTTTGTGTCCCTTGGTACTCGTTGACCTGCGCTTTGAAGAGAACGTCGACTCTGCTGCCAGGCGCGGGGAGTGTTGACGGATCTCTCGACCAGAAGATGCCCCGACACTCTGTGTCATTATGGCGGAAGCGGAGTTCCAGATGCTCTCCTTGCTGGCCGATTTGACGCATCCGCGTGATAGTAAGCCCTCGTGTCAAGAGAAGCACTTCTTCGTTGCCTGCACCGAATGGTCCGATCAAGTCCAAGCTCCGCACCACGTCCGGGGTGAGCGTTGTCAGCCGCACTGAGGCGTCGCTCAGCAAGCGCTCACGGAGATCAGCGATTGTGAGCCACTCCGCGGAGAGCTGTCGTAACCTTGTGAGGAGTTCGGAGAGCTGGCTGGCGTTCACGGTGAGCCCCCCGGCAAGGGCATGTCCGCCACCTTTAACGAGCAGAGCGCGTACGGTGCGTATGGCCCGTGCCATATTGAAACCCTCAATTGAGCGACCTGATCCGACAAAGACGTGATCTACCTTGGTAAACACTATGGTGGGGCGGTGGTAGTGCTCCTTGAGCTTTCCTGCCACGAGGCCGATCACTCCTGGATCGGCCTGCTCTATGACAGCCAGAAGGATGCGCTTCTCGTCGGCCACGGACCCGATCTGTGCCTGTGCGTGGCGGAGGGCAACCTCGGTGAGTTCTTGTCGCTCGCTGTTGCGCGCCTGCAACTCCTCGGCGAGCGCTCCGGCCCGTTCGGGGTCTCGAGTGAGGAGGATCTCAAAAGCTGGCTCCGGAGCATTGAGACGGCCCGGGGCGTTGAGCCGCGGGGCGATGGCATAGCCGATGTCTCTTTCTGTAAGGAACTGGACATCGCGCTTGGCGACGGTGCAGAGCGCCGCGATTCCAGGACGAGGAGATCGGCGCAGTCCGGCGAGTCCGCGGGCGACGAGCACGCGGTTGAGTCCGATGATGGGGACGACGTCTGCAACTGTGCCAATTGCCACCAAATCGAGCAGCTCATCAGCCATTACCTGGCTGCCCATCCCCTCATCCACCAGAACGCAGCAGAATCTGTAGGCGAGACCGGCCGCGGAGAGTGGCAGATCGCTGGGATCGTGCTGGGTGACCTTTGGATCGATGACGAAAGGCGCCGGTGGCAGCTCATTGCCGGGTTCGTGATGATCAAGCACGATGAGCTCGATGCCGAGCTCCGCGGCGCGCTTCGCCTCGTTGTGGGCAGTGATGCCGCAGTCGACGGCGATGACTAAGCGAATACCCTCTCTGTGCAGCTCTTCGAGTACCCGAACCGCGATGCCGTAGCCGTCGCGCCGACGGTGTGGCAATGTGGGAGTGACGGGCACTCCGATCTGCGTCAAGAAGCTCGTGAGAATGACTGTGGAAGTGATGCCATCGGCATCGTAGTCGCCGTGGATGCCTACGGGCTCTTGGCGCTCAACCGCAAGCTTGAGCCGCCGGGCAGCTTCGCGCATGTGCGGTGTCTTGCTCAGGGGAAGAGGATAGTCGAGCGTCCGGAACAGGAAGCGATCCAGCTGCTCCGGTGTTGGCCAGGGGTAGCTCTGCTCACGCTGGCGAATCTCTGTTCGCGTGTTGTGTCCAGCAAGGTTGTCGAGGATAGTCTGGCCACGGCGCCAACGATAGGCGGCGATGTGTACGACAAGACTGGAAACCTGGGGGAAGGCCGCCAGCAAAGCTTCGGGGACACGCTTCGGTGGCTGTTCCCAAATTGGGTCAAGCATCATGAGGAAGACCCTCCTGTTTCCGGAATGTGGCGTGGGACAGGAGGTCTTGAGCGGCACGGCGGGTGCTGTCGCTCAATGCGGCGCCGCCGAGCATCTGCGCGATCTCCTCGTCACGCGTGCCGGTAGTCAGCTGGACGATGGCTGTCGTGGTGCGTCCGTCTCGCTCTGCCTTGCGAATCTGAAGATGCTGGTCGCCGTAAGCAGCAACCTGAGGCAAGTGAGTGATGCAGAGCACCTGATGGAAGCGCGCAAGAGACCAAAGCTTTTCCCCGATCACCTGACCACTACGACCGCCGACACCGGTGTCGACTTCATCGAACACCAACGTGGCTGTGGCATCAGCCTCAGCAAGTGCCGACTTCAAGGCCAGCATAATGCGCGATGTCTCACCCCCAGATGCGATTCTTGTGACAGACTTGGGCGATTCTCCTAAGTTTGGTGACACGAGGAACTCTACAATATCGACCCCCGATCTATCGAAGGCTACGAGCGACTGCTCGTGAAGAGACTCGATGGCATCGTCGGGAGCCGGAAAAGGTAGACCGTGGGGATGTGGACGCTGCTGGATCTGGACGGTAAAGCGCGCGCCGTGCATGTTGAGTGTGTGGATCTCCCTCTGAACGCGTGCTGCAAGCCGTTCGGCTGCAGCACGACGTAGCTGGCTGAGAGCTGTCGCTGCCTGCGCGACCTGCCTCGTAAGCCGCTGCTCTTTGACGCTGAGCTGACTGCGCCGCTCATCTCGATGTTGCAGTGCTGCAAGCTCGGCAACGGCTTCATCACGGTAAGCGATTACCTCGGCTAGCGTTGTGCCGTACTTCCGTTTGAGTGAGCGCAGTAGCTCTTGTCGCTCTATGGCGAGCTGTAGCGACTGAGGATCACTTTCGACGTTTTCGAGATAGTGGCGAAGATCGCGGTTGATCTCCTGAACTTCGCTCAACAGGGCAGTGAGACGTACAGCGATCTCGTGCTGACTGCGGTCGAGCTGGGCGAGTTCATCAATAGATCGTGCAGCACCTCCAAGCAACTCTTCGGTCGAGGGATGGCGCGGTCCGTCACCGGCGAGCGCGGTCATGATGTGGGTAGTCAGCTCGCGCAGTCGCTCGGCGTTGGAGAGCATACGAATACGATCCTCGAGTTCTTGCTCTTCCTGGGGCTGGGGAGCCGCTTTGGCGATTTCATCGATCTGGAACTGTAGAAGGTCGATACGTCGCGCTACCTCACGCTCATTTTGAGAGAGCTCAGCAATTTCTGCCCGCAGTGTCCGGAGCTGGTGCACAAGGAGCTCGAGAGCCTCCCGCTGGGGTGTGAGATGGGCGTAGCGGTCGAGAATGTTGAGCTGGTCAGCGGGGCGGAGGAGGGCGAGGTGGTCTGTTTGACCGTGGATGTCGACCAGGAACCCACCCAGCTGCTGCAGTGTGGAGAGTGGAATAGCCCGGCCGTTAGCCCTGATACTTCCGCGTCCCGATCGGACGAGCTCCCGACTCAAGATGAGGACGCCCTCTTCGTCGCTCAATCCGAGCTCGCTGAGGAGTGCAATGATCACACTTGATGGACCAACAGTGAACACCCCCTCGACGCGGGCGGAGGAGGCGCCTTCCCGGATGAGATCACTACTGGCGTGCCCACCAAGGAGCACGCCCAGGGCATCGATGATGATCGACTTGCCCGCTCCGGTCTCACCGGTCAGCACGGTAAGGCCGCCGGCGAGGTTGAGGTGGAGATGATCGATAATGGCGAAGTTCGTGATGTCGAGCTCGGCGAGCATTGCGGCCTTGTGCTCCTTTCTCACGACCTCCCGGCGAGACGAGTGCGAAGGCTGGTAAAGAATGCCGTCGTGTCGCTCGTACGAGCGAAGAGTGCGTGGCACTTCGCAACGCCGACGTGAAGGTGCTGGTTGGGGCGAATCGGGACGTCGGACTGCCCATCGATGGTGAGGAGGATACCGCCGGTACCCGTGGCCGTGAGGCGCAGATCGTGCTCTCGTTGAAGGAGGAGAGGACGGAACCACGAGAGATGCGGTGCGATGGCGGTGACGGCGAACCCCTGGAACTCTGGTGGCAGGATGGGGCCGTTGTTGG
>JAMCTA010000059.1 GCA_023381895.1 Chloroflexota bacterium | reverse complement strand
CTACCACGTTGGCGTTGACCATGGAGGGACGAACGTCCGAGCGTGCCTGGCCACCTCCAATGGCAAGATGCTGGCTCACTGCAAACGGCCGACTCCTTCAGCCGATGGTCCCGACGCGGTGATTGGAGCGATCGAGCACTGCATTCGTGAAGTGGTGACTAGCGGGAACGCTACACTCGAGCACGTTCTCGGGGTGGGCGTCGGCGCACCTGGTCCGCTCGACATGGATACTGGCGTCGTGTTTGCTCCGCCGAACCTATCGGGTTGGCACAACGTTCCACTCGCCAAGTCACTAAGCGCGCGCCTGGATACCCGCGTCAAGATCGGGAACGATGCCAATCTCGCTGCAATCGGCGAGCACACGTTCGGCGCCGGGCGGGGCTTCGATGACATCGTCTACATGACAGTGAGCACTGGCATCGGTGGAGGCGTCATCATCGGTGGGCGGCTATTCGTTGGCGTGAGCGGCACTGCTGGCGAAGTCGGGCACATGACGGTGGACCTCCATGGTCCGCGCTGCAAGTGCGGCAATATCGGCTGTCTCGAGGTGATCGCAGCAGGTCCGGCCATCGCTCGCGCCGGGAGGCAAGCTGCGCAGAATCAGCCAGCGAGCCTCCTCAATGAACTCGCCGGCGGGCAGGCTGAGAAAGTCACAACTGCGATGGTCGTGGAGGCTGCACGTCGCCACGATGCCACTGCCCTGACAGTCCTCGTGAACGCTGCAGAAGCTATTGGCGCAGCCTGTGTGAACCTCATCCACCTCTTCAATCCGCAGCGCATCATCATCGGTGGTGGCGTGTCCAATGCTGGTGACTTGCTGCTCGGCCCAATCCGTCAAATCGTTCAGGATCGAGCGTTAGAGACCCCGCGCTCCGCCTGCTCGGTCGTGCCTGCTGCGCTTGGTGACGATTGCGGCCTCTACGGTGCTGTGGCACTCATTGCCAATGGAACAGAAATGCTCACCTGACGCTAGAAGCGCGACTCTTCGTACTTCCTCCAAGCATCGTCGACCTATCATTGCTCGTATGAACTCCAATAACCTCGTGCTTGCCAGTGGTCAATCCCATAAGGAGCGCGCAGGACGGCAGATGGAGCAAAACTGCTGACTCTACAGGCTTTGCGATTGTAATGATCGACGCTGCTGCAGTCCGATGGTGTGCGCGGGAGGGGGCAGATCGCTCGTCTCACTCTGCTACTAGCCTCGCTCGCTCAATCGCTGGAGTGCCTGCTGAGCAGCCAACTGCTCAGCTGCCCGGCGCGATGGCCCGATCCCTTCGCCCAGATCGTGACCCTCTATCGTGACAACCACCGTGAAACGGCGCTCGTGCGGCGGACCTTCGAGCTGAGTGACGCGATAGGCCGGGGTTCCCCGGCCAGCCCGCTGCGTCCGCTCTTGGAGCATCGTCTTGGGCGAGAGATAACCCTCTTGCAGTAGACGCTCTGCCTCTCCTCCGAGATACTCCCCGAGCCAGGTTCGCACCGCATCGAGACCGCCAGCGATGTAGACCGCTCCTGCGAGCGCTTCCAGTGTCGCCGCCAGCAGCCGCACGCTGCCTCTGTCTCCGCCTTCGTGGATCCCCAGCAGCGCTGGGACCTCTAGAGTATGGGCCAGTCTTGCGAGGGCTGGTGCCGATACCACGGCTGCCCGAAGGGCGCTCAGCGTACCCTCTGTTGCATCGGGAAGGGAGTCAAACAGGCCCGCGGACACGATGAGCTCGATGACGGCATCTCCAAGGTACTCTAAGCGCTCCTTTCCCTCGACCACTGCATTGCGCTCCTGAGCACTGGCCCGAGGAACGGCAAGCGCCTGCTCCAGGAGCTGCTGCGGGACGAACTGCAGGCCAAGATGCTGCGCCGCCCTGGCGATCGCCCGATCACTCAACTGGCGTGAAGACCAAACTGACATTGTGCCCGCCGAACGCGGCGACGTTCGACATGACCACAGATAGCGATGATCGCACAGCCGTGTTCGGGGTGTAGTTCAAGTCACACTCCGGATCCGGTGTGCTGAGGTTGATCGTGGGTGGCACGATTCCGTCCCGCATCGCCAGGATCGAGAACGAAGCTTCAACCGCGCCCGCTGCCCCCAGCGTGTGTCCGATCATAGACTTGGTAGAGCTGATGTGGACGCGATACGCGTGCTCTCCAAAGAGATCTTTGACCGCCTGTGTCTCCGCCTTATCGTTGAGTTCTGTCGCTGTGCCGTGGGCGTTGATGTACTGCACGTCCGCAGGTTGCAGCCTCGCACACAGCAGAGCACGCTGCATAGCCTCGCGTAGACCGCGCCCCCGCGGCGCTGGAGCAGTCACGTGATAAGCATCCTCCGTGGCACCATAGCCCGCCAAACGGGCCAGGATGGGCGCTCCGCGTCCTCGGGCGTGCTGTTCTTCCTCCAGAACAAGAATCGCCGCCCCTTCTCCCAGCACGAAGCCATCGCGTGAGCTGTCAAATGGGCGGGAAGCCGTCTCCGGTGAGTCATTACGCCGCGAGAGTGCACGCAGAGAGCCGAATGCCGCTACCGACACCGGTACGATCGGGGATTCGGATCCGCCGGCGATCATTACGTCCGCTCGATCACGCTGGATAATTTCTGCCGCCTCACCGAGCGCGTGGGCCGACGACGTGCAGGCTGACACAGTCGCGAAGTTTGGTCCGTACGCTTGTAGCAACGTTGCCACTTGCCCCGAGGCAATATCGGGAATGAACATGGGGACGGCGTATGGCGATACACGATCAGGGCCTTTAGTGGTGAGAGTCATAACCGCGTCGCTGAGCGTCTGTAAGCCGCCGATCCCAGTACCAATCACGACGCCTACCCGCGAACGATCGACAGCATCCATACGAAGATCGGCATTCTTTACCGCTTCCACTGAAGCCGCGATCGCGA
>JAMCTA010000143.1 GCA_023381895.1 Chloroflexota bacterium | reverse complement strand
TGACCCAGCCAAAGTACTTGAACAGGATGAACTGCGGGATGATCGTCACCTGTTGCGGCAGCATGATCGTGGCCAGCACGAGTGCGAACACCTGGTTGCGTCCGGGCCAGCGCAAGCGTGCAAGGCTATAGGCTACGATGGGAGCAGCCACCATATTGCCCGTCAGGGCTAGTGTCGTGATGATGATGGTGTTCGCGAAGAATGTGCCGAAGGGCAACCCAGGGATCGTCATGGAGGCCACGAAGTTACCCCACTGGATCGGATTGGGCATCCAGATTGGCGGGAAGACGAGAGCGTCGCGTGCTGTCTTCAGTGCGGTGGATAGCTGCCACGTGAAAGGGAGCAGGCAGAAGATTGCCCCAATGACAATCATAGCGTAGAGCGCCGCACGACTACCGAGACGGGCAAGACGCCCAGAGAGCGGCCGGGAGCGTGCCGGAGATTGGCTCAGCTCGCTGGCAGATAGGGATCGAGCTTGCGCCATCACTGTCCCCCCCTTCCGTCAGTCGAAGACTGATAGTACACCCAGTGTCTCGACGACCGGAAGACGAGCAGCGTGAGCGCCATGATGTACAGGAAGAGCAGCCACGCGATGGCCGACGCATATCCCATGCGGAGATTCTGGAAGGCATTCTGGTAGAGGTACAGCATCGTGGTGAGTGTGGCATTGCCAGGGCCACCGTTCGTGATGATGTAGGCCTGTGTGAACATCTGGAGCGCGGCGATCAGCCCTAACGTGACATTGAAGAGCACCACGGGCGTAATAAGGGGAAGCGTCACCGAGAAGAAGCGTCGAATTGCTCCAGCGCCGTCGATCTGCGCAGCCTCGTGGAGCTCCTCTGGCACGCCCTGTAGACTGGCGAGGAAGATCACCATCGGCGCCCCAAACGTCCAGATGTCCATGATGATGAGCGCCGGCAGCGCCCAGTACGGATCGACGAGCCACGCCGGGCCCTCAATGTGAAAGAGAGTCCAGAGCACCCAGTTCGCGAGGCCGAAATCGGCATCATAGACCCATTGCCACAAGAACGCGACGGCGACGCCGGACACGACCGATGGGAGGTAGTACAGCGTGCGCCACAGACGCAGACCCTTCACCTTCTGATTGAGCAGGATCGCCACGAGAAGGGCCAGCACAGTATGCGCTGGGACACTGACGAAGGCATAGATCGTCGTCACCTTGATTGATTGCCAGAAGTGCGAGCCAGGCTGCAAGAGGTCTTGGAAATTGGTCAGCCCGATGAATTTTGGCGGCCGGAGAATGTCCCACGCCGTCAGGCTCAACACCAGTGACGCAATGATTGGCCCCGCGATGAGAAGGACGAATCCCGCTAACCAGGGGAACACCAGCAACCAGCCGAGTATCGCCTCTTTCTGCGCTAGAGAACGCTGCCGGATGAATGCCATTGCTAACCTGCCTTCACGGCCTGCTGAATCTTGGCGTTGACTTCCTGAGTCACCTTGCCGAAGCCTTTTTGCACCGACTCATGGCCACCGAACAGCAACGGAATCTCCTTTTGCGTCAGATTGTCCATCACGTCGGTGAACGCCACGACGTCGGGCTCAGGCTGCGGTGTAGTGATCTTCAAGACGTCAGCTAGGATCGAGCGATGAGCCGGACCAAACTTCGGATCAAGATAGGTCTGCTGAATCGCGGGGATGCTCGCCGGCATGAACTCAAAGGAACCGATAATCTTCTGTGCCTCTTCCGTCCCAGTCCAGAGGACGTATTTGGCAGTCTCCTCTTGAACCTTCGATGCTGGGTTGATCCCCATCGCGCTGAAGTTGGAGTTGCTTGCTGATTTTCCGGTGTTTGGCGAGTAGGGCACCATCGCGATGTCGAAATTGATCTTCGCTTGCCGTACTTGAGGAATACCAAATGTGCCCATCGTGGTGATGGCGATCTTGCCGGTGTAAAAGAGCGTTGCGCCATTCTCAGACGACAGCTCCTGGGCAGTCGGTGACACCTTGTACTTGAGAACCAGATCCGTCATGTCTTGCACGCCCCCAATCGCTTGAGGCTGGTCCAGCAAGCAGACGCGGTAGTTCTTCGTGGGATCAAGGAAGTAACCACCATTGGCCAGTACCCAGTTCAGCCATCCCTGCTCCCAATCCTCCGTTGCCCAGAAGCCATAGACCGAGGGGCGCGGACCATTCCCGCGCCTGGTGAGCTTTTCCCCGTACTCCACGACCTTGTTCCAGTCCCATTTGGAGCCGAGCTCTGCGGGTGGGGTAAGGCCGGCAGCTTTGACAAGATCCGTGTTGTAGATCGTCACGATGAGCGTGCCGCCGAAGGGCATAGCCACGACGTTGCCGTGATAGGTCACTGCATCTCGCGATGGCTTCGCCATATTTCCATAATCAGTCTTGACCTTCGCATTCTGATTGATCATACTCGTGAGGTCAACGAGCTGCTTCCGGTAGTCCCAACTGAACACGTCGCGCCCTACCATACGGTAGGCATCCGGACCAGTGCCACCCGCGAGGGCGACGGGGAGTTTTGTGAAGTAGCCAGGTTGAATCTGCAGGTTCAGCGCTGCTTGTGGATTGTCGTGAACGTAAGTGGTAGCAAGCTTCTGCAGTAACTGCTCCCAGCCTGCTGCCCAGTCCCACACGAGAATTGTCTTCTGGGCCTGAGTCCCCTTGAACACTGAGGAAGGCACAGCCGTCGCTTGAGACGGCGCTCTCGCTCCTGACGCCGTGCTCGCAGCAGCCTTGGTAGCGGCAGTTCCGGTCGCTGCCGATGTGCTGGTCGAAGCACCACACGCTGCCAGCAGCGTGCCAGCAGCGCCGGCAGCACACAGTGCAAGCACGCAACGCCGGGTCAAGCTCACTGCACCAGGACGACCTCCCTGCCGGGAAGAACCTTCAAGCATGTTTGATTGCGACATTGCTTCCTCCCTACGTCAATTCTCGACGGAACAATGCAGGACAGATTTCGCTTGATGCGCTGGGGTGCGGGGAAATCTGCGAAGATCAAACAGGATTGTTGCATGAGATGCCGCGAATGATGAGAGGGGTACGGCCATGCTGCGGCCAGAATCCGGACGAGGCTACACGCGCTGTGTCACGGCTTGGAGCACTTGCTCGAGCCCGGCCAGGGTCGCACCCAGATTGTGCGCAGAACCGTACAACAGCGAGAGCCGGTTGACCGTCACCCGGTCTGAGGTGTTCCCGTGCGCACTGACGACGATGACCGGGACGTCCTTCCAGGCGCTCTCGGCGCGCAGTTGCTCCAGAAAGCCGTAGCCATCGAGACCGGGCATGAGGAGGTCCAGAATGACCACGTGAGGGATCCGGAGTTTGACCTGAGAGAGGGCCTCAGTGCCATCCCGAGCCAGGCGAACTCTGCAGTGCCGGAACTCCACGAGCACAAAGCTCTGGAGGAGGCGCAGCATCTCAGGCTCATCATCGACGATGAGTACCTCGCACTCCTGCTGCACGTGTGGCAGCAGAGCCTCGCGCAGCTGACTGCGCGTCACCGGCTTGAAGAGGTAGGCGGACACATCCGGGTCGTGTTGAGCAACGGGATGATCGAACTCGCAGAGCAGCACTGGCAGTCGCACGCCCTGCAGGCCCTCCCTGCTCGTCAGCCGCTGATCCACAACCAGCGCCTCGATGGGCTGTTCCTCGCTGGCCTGCAAGGCCGCTTCAAGCGTGTCGAACCGGCACGGGCGGTAGCTCGGCAGGTGCCGACGCAGAAGGCGCCACACCGCCTCATCAGCCAGTACAACACCTACCGCAGGTGGCTTGCCTTCCGTCCTGGGACGGGCCCACGTAGCGCTCACCGGCATCGGGGGCGAGGGACGCTGGAAGGGAATCGTGAAGGAGAACGTGCTCCCCTTGCCAAGCTCACTCTCAACCCAGATTCGTCCTCCATGCAAGTCGACGATTCTCTTGCAGATGGCGAGACCGAGTCCACTCGTGTGCCGCTCGCGTCCGTCTCCAACTTGGACAAACTCCCGAAAGATGACAGCCGCTTGTTCCTTGGTCATGCCGCGGCCGGTATCGATCACTTGAGCCAGCAGCTCACTGTCGAGCGCGGTGCACCGAACGGTGACGCGACCGTGCTCCGTGAAGCGTGCGGCGTTAGCGAGAAGGTTGATGAGCACCTGGCGCAACCGTGTGTGATCCGCCAGCACGAGCGGTAGGCTGGCAGCACAGTCCACAACGGGCTCGATAACGTGATCATCTAATAGGCCCCGGATGGCCGCCAACGCTTCGTTCGCCACCTCTACGAGCGAGCACTGCTCAAGCTCCAGTGGCAGCCGGCGGGCATCGATCTGGCTGAGGTCCAGAATGTCATCAATAAGCTGAGATAAGTGACACGCGTTGCGATAGATCACTTCGATGTCATCACGCAGCACCTTCGGCAGACCGCCATCACCATAAAGCTCAGGATTCAACACCATCATCTCACTGAAGCCGATCACAAGATTGATCGGAGTTCGCAGCTCGTGACTCACGCTCGTGGCAAACTCGACTTTCAGATGGCGCGCCTCCTCTGCCGTCTGCCTTGCGCGCTCCAGTTCCGCATTGAGGTCCCGGAGCTGGCCATTGGCGATCTGCAGGGACTGCGTGAGACG
Source organism: Chloroflexota bacterium (assembly GCA_023381895.1). The sequence continues at coordinate 10,062 of JAMCTA010000143.1, read as the reverse complement.
CGCCAGCTCGCCTTGATGGGCCTGGGCCTCAGCCGCCCGGCGGCGGGCGAACTCCGAGCTGGAGCGCTCCCACGAGGCAAGCGTGGCGACCACCTGAACCCCCACGCCACTCAGCGCGGCGACGAGCCACACGCAGGCAAGCGCACTCCAGGCAGTGGTAAGGCTTCCAGCAGAGCTTAGCCACAGCACGAGGGAGCTCACCACCGCTACGGCACCAGCACCAGCAGCGCCCCACAGAAACGCCGCCGCGATCGCTGCCCCTGCGAGCAGGCTCAAGAGCGAGCGCTCGCCCGTCGCTAGGGAGAGGAGCGCTGGAAACACGAGCAGCGATGCTACCAAGACAAGCGCCGCAGGCGAGGTCCACCGGACCGCCATCGCCCAGCTGACGGTTCCTCCGACCACCATCAGCAGCGCCACCGCTACTGGGGGCATGACCTCAGGACGTACGAGCAGCGCCAGTGCAATCAAGAGACAGTACGCTGCAACGATGAGAACCGAGGCAAGGCGCCGGATAGTCTGCTGGTAGAGTTCCTCATCATCGCGCGGGCCCATCCCAGATGGGAACGGCCACCTTCGATGGAGAACGGGGACCGTCGATGACATAGAACCGCTCCTTAAATCACAGCAGGGATCCATAGGGGCACGCTCGGCGTCGCTCGCTTCACATGCTTTGAGTGTCACGCATGCTACCGTCAGCTGTCAGGGGGCGTCATGATGCTCATGCTGTCCGCCGGAGCGCAGCCGCTGCGCCTCGCGGAGATCCGCTACGAGGCGCTGTTGGTACGCACGCCAATCATCCGCGTAGTGCTCACGCAGGGACTCGTGGACAAGCCGTTCCAGTGAGGCGCCAGAAATACGCCGTAGAGTAATCCGGAAGCAAAAGCGCCACGCCATCTCGGCGAGCAATGCCAGAGAGGAAGCCCAACGAAGGCTAGTGGCAGAAGGTCGGAGATGGGTCTACTCACTGCAACGGCAAGAGATCCACAGACCACGAGCCACCACACCGCTGCCGCAGTCAGGTCTCCGCGTCGCCACCGAAGCTGTGCTCTTTGGTAAGCCTTGGCGCCAATGGCACCTGTTATCAGCAGTACAATCGCCAGCGCTATGTTGTCTGCGGCGGGATGTTCCGTCACCATACCCACGCCCACAACAAGCGCAGCAACGGGGATTGAAGAGAGGGCGCCTGCAAGGGCAAGTCGACCAGCTCTCACGTGCTCAAGCAGAATGAGCTGGCCGAACTGAGCATAGTCCTCAGCGTCCATTGCGACCACCTCGAGCTATCGGGAAGTGCCAAGGCTCTCTTCCCTACAGTATCTGATCTCACTGTAGCGAAGATCACGACGTTGCCAGCAGCTGCTGGGGGATGGAATGCAAGCTGGCAGGCGCGTATAGTCGATCATTGACGGCGGCCACGTCTTACAGGATCGGTGTCTACTCGCGACAGAAGACTGATCACGACAGCCAGCGTGCCGATGATTGCCAGTACTCCAGCACCTCGCAGCACGAGTGTGCCGATCAGCGGAAGCTCAGCGGCGGCGAGGAGCAAGAGCGTCAACCCGGCAGTAGCCAGCGTGACGGCCAGGGACAGCAGCGCACGCCGCTGCCAAACCGATGGTTGCACTGTCCGGATCCACTGCAACGATAGCGCAAGCTGGCCACATTCGGCACAGAGCCAGAGCCCCCAGCCGTACAGCAAGGCAGTGATATCAAATACACCGTTCATAGAGCGCAGGCTGAATACGTAGGTGACGCCGAGCAGACCAATGGCGCCGAAGAACAAGGAAGTCCAGTTGCGCCACAGTGCGACCGGGGCCAGGACAGCGGGGAGAAGGGCGAGGAGGACGGGAACGAGTAGGTGGAAGCGACTGGCCTGAGGCAGGGTCAGCAGAACCGCAAGCAGGGCGGCACTGGCGCCCAGGGTCACGCGCGCGCGATCCGCAGCCATCGCTGCATGCCTCTCAGCTCCATTGCAATACTCTCGGCAGAGCGATCCGGTGTCCAAGAGGCAAACGGAACCCCACGCCGGAGGTACTCGTCGGCTGTGAGCCCTCGCCGCAGCTTCCACAAGCGGATACCTAAGGGCGAGACTCGGTCAGACTCAGCATCGACAAAGTGAAACGGCGATACCTCGACGACTGCTATCTGAAAGCCACGCGCGTGCAGGTCGAGAATAGCCTTGATGAATCGCTCATCAAGAAGAGGACTCACGGCAATCAGCAGTGAGCTAGGAGGGAGAACGCGCGAGGGAATGACGGTGACAGTCTTCCAAGCATAGGTGAGCACCACGCGCGTATCAAGCAGTGCCTCGATAATGCGTAAGAGCTGCCGGCTGCCCATGTCGGGCTCCAGCCAGCGAAGCTCCCCTCCGAATCCAATCACCCCAACACGATCACGTCGCTCGAGATAGACGTGCGCTAGCGCCGCGGTGAGGTGGACAGCGACATCAAGGCTGGAGCGTGTTGCTGCTACCAGCTCTGCAAACGTATCCAGGAACAGTACGACGTCTCCATTACGCTCAGGGTGCTGCTGGTTCACGGCCAGCTCACCGCGGCGCGCACTGACGCGCCAGTTGATACGGCGGACGGCATCTCCCGGCACGAAGGCACGCACATCGGCAAACTCCACGCCTTCAGCGCGCGTACGAGCCAGCTCATTACCTGCGAGCACGTTCGTTTTCCAGGGGCTAGGAACCGCTCGTAGATACTCGAGTCGGGGATAGACGCGGAGCTCGTTACTCTGCACGAAGGTACCCTCCCAAACGAGAAGATCGAAGGGCGCCCAGCAACGGACGAGCGCGGTGCCGATGAAGTAAGCTCCCCAGCGATCCGCCCGAACGTGCCGCGTCAGCCCGTAGTCTCCGGAAGGTAGCACGAGGGCAACCGACTGCTCTCTCTGCGGAACCCCAAGACCTTCGGGGAGCAGGAGCGCAACGTCACACCGCTGGAGATCTGATTCCGCTGCGGTGTATACAGTAAGGTCCGCCACATCCCCTTCTTGAATACGACTCCGGCTCAGCGTCGCCTGGAGCCGGACGTCGGGAACGTCAGCGAGAAGCAATCCCAGCATCAGGGTGATGAGGAACGGCAGTATAAGCAACAACGGCTCGATCCGGCCGGTGAACAAGGCCGTGATAAGTCCTGCTGGGACGGCGGCGGCGTAAGCAGCGAGCTTCGGTGTGACAAAACTCCTCAACGCAGCGCAGACACCCTTTCTACGGTAGCGGGAGTAGGAACCTCCTCAAGACACTGCCGGATGACCGTAGACTGCGGCACCCGCTGCACCCACTGCTCCGGCGCCAGTATGATGCGATGGGCAAGGGCTGGCTCCGCAACTGCCTTCACGTCCTCAGGAGTCACAAAGTCTCTCCCTGATAGGGCAGCACGGGCTCGGGCGAGCTTGAGGAGTGCAAGAGAGCCTCGGGGGCTGCTTCCCACTTGAACCCGGGCATTCTGCCGGGTGGCCGCTACGAGGTCCACCATGTAGTAGCCGACGCTCTCAGAAACATACACGGCTTCGAGCGCCTCTTGGAGGCTGCGAAGCGCCTCTGGTTCGACGACGCGATCGAGCTCCGACCGGTCGGATCGCCGCTCAATGCGACGCTTGAGGACCTCCCACTCCTGCTCACGGGATGGGTAGCCGATGCCCGTCCGCAGCATGAAGCGATCAAGCTGCGCTTCTGGCAGCGGATAGGTGCCCTCGTACTCGATGGGATTCTCTGTTGCCAGTACCAGGAACGGCTCCGGGAGCAGACGCGAGACACCATCGGTTGTTACCTGACGCTCCTGCATGGCCTCGAGGAGCGCCGCCTGCGTCTTCGGCGGGGCCCGGTTGATCTCATCCGCCAGCAGGATATTCGTGAACACCGGACCTGGCCGAAACTCAAACTCACCGGTGCGCTGATTGAAGATGGAAGAACCGGTGACGTCCGCAGGGAGAAGGTCCGGAGTGAACTGGATACGCTTGAAATCCAAGCCCAGCACCTGAGCAAAGGAGGCTGCGGTGAGAGTTTTGGCGAGGCCTGGGAAATCCTCGAACAGTACGTGCCCGTCCGCCAGGAGCGCCATCAGCACAAGCTCGAGCATCGAGCGCTTACCGACGATGACACGCTCCATCTCGTCGAGGATCTTCTGTGTAAGCCGGCCAACCGAGGGAGTGTCGAGCATGAAGTCACAGCTTCTCTAGCACGGTGATCGTCGCTTCAATTGTCTCTAAGGGTATGCCGCGGCGTTGCCGTTCCTTCGGAGGGGGGCGATCCGGCCGGAGCAAGCTCCAGGCCGTCGCTCCCAGTAGTTGCTCCGCCGCAGCCGGCCGTACATTCAGATTGATGATGTGTCGCGTGAGACGCTGCTTCGCTACTTCCTGAAGCAGTGGTCGAAGCCGGTAGTGATAGTCGAAAGAAGATACGGAGCTGAAGCGGATCGCATTAGTCATCTCGACGAGCTCGGACGGTGGGCCACTGATCTCCCTGTGCCGGTCTATTGCAGCTCGAAAGCTATCTCGGACTGCCATTGGAAACCAACGAGTCATCGCCTGCTGTGCCACCCACGCTCCGAGCACCGCCAGCACGCCAAGCTCTAGAGACAAGGCAGTGTCTAGCACCTGCGGCTGCACCAAGGCCACGAGGATAACTGCCACGATCGACAGGATCCCCAAGACTGTTGCCTGCCTAAGTGCTTGCCACCGTCTCATCGAGCAGGAACCTTCTCTTCACGTGCGGCAACAGCCTCGGCGTTGGCAGCGATCTCGCGCTGAACGGCTTGCAGCAGTTCGATCGCCTCATCCTTGTACTCCACCCCCATCGGATGGGGGCTAAACCGTGCGAGCTCGAAGATTGTCGTGAGTCTATGCAGCGGCCCCTCAGCGACGATGGAGCTGTTCACAAGGCGCTGAAGAAACTCAAAAGGCGCTTCGTGGCGCCGCCGCGGCAATCCGTGATGCCCAGCTTCGGCTTCGATGCGAGCGTAAGCCCGGACGACCGCCCTCCGAGGATCGGTTTCTCTCCGGAGGGCATCTATCCCCTCTTCAAGGATCTCCGTGACTGCATCAGCGGCAGCTGACTGATCCTTTGGCGTGCGCCGGCGCAGATCGATCCAGAGCGCCCGTGCCACTAGGGACACGAAGAGGAGACCAAGCATGATGAGCACCGTCCGCACCAGGATTGGTGGAAGTCCAGGCATGCCTTGCGGCGGCATCGACGCCGTGGCCGGCATCGACGGCGGCAGTGCCGGCAACACGCCTTTGGGGAGTGGAGGACTGGCGGCACCTCCTGGCACACCCAGGAAGCTATTCGGCAGAAACTTGAGCACTAAGAGCAAGAGGAAGAGAAGGACTGCAAGCCAGATCATGACTATAATGAGCACTGTCTGCCAGCGTAGTGGTGCGAGCTCGACGACTTCGTCCCACTCGTCGTCACCCTTCTTTCGCTTGCGGTTCGGGGTGAGCACGATGATCAGGAGGATACTGCCGGCCAGCGCAAGGAGGGCGAAGAAGAAGAAGATCACGTCGAGCAGCAGAGAGATGCTGTGCCGCTGGCCACCCGTAAACAACCCGCCCGTGACCGGTCGAGTCGCGATGGCAACCACTACCAGGAGCACAAGCGTCAAGGACAGCGGGATGACGAGGGCCGCGGAGGCCCGCCGTCTCTGACCGGGGTTACTCCTCTGGAGTGCCACGTTCTGGCCTCCTCTTCCGTGCACTAGCGGCATGGTACACGATGTGAAGCAAGCAGATAGACAGTGGCAGCCTTCAGAGCCAGCACTGGGCAGTGCCCAGGCTCCGCAGGTTGACGGAGCAGCGACCTGGCCGTACGCTGAACAGCGTTAGCCGCTTCCTACGGGCGATAGCAGGAGAGAGTGCAGACGAACCTCCAGGATCCTACGATCCCGCCGGCGGAGCCGAGCGCAGCACCTGCAGCAGCGCCCTCCCCGTTCCGAGAGCGGCCGGTCATGCTCCGCACCATCGTAGTCGTTGCTGGGGCCGCGTCACTCGGAGCCGAAATGTGTGCGTCGCGACTGCTTGAACCGTACTTCGGCACGAGCCTCTTCGTCTGGGCCAATATCATCGGTCTCATTCTGCTCTATCTCACCGTCGGTTACTACGCCGGTGGAAGGATCGCAGACCGCTTCCCGCGTGCTCACAACCTCTACTTCATCACTGGTGTCGCCGGTGCCGCTCTGGTTCTCATTCCAGTCGTCGCACGGCCTATCTTGCTACTCTCGCTGAACGCCTTTGCAACCTACTCTGTCGGCGCCTTTGCTGGCTCTCTCTTGGGGACCATTATTCTCTTCTCTGTTCCTGTGACTCTTCTCGGTTGTGTGTCGCCTTTTGCCATCCGGTTGGCATTACGCCAGATTGAACGTGCCGGGAACGTGGCGGGTGGCCTCTATGCACTCTCCACCATCGGGAGCATCGTGGGGACGTTCCTCTCCGTGCTCGTCCTCATCCCAACCATCGGCACGGCGCGTACGCTGATCAGTCTCGGCCTAGTCCTCTTGATCGTCTCAGCTATTGGCTTTGGCAGACGCTGGCCCTGGATGGTCGTGATAGCTGGCCTCGTGCTTCTCCTGCTTCCACCTGCCGTGATCAAGCCGGAACCTGGCATGATGACTGAGCTCGAGTCACCGTACAACTTCATCCAGGTCATCCAGGATCACGGCGTTCGCCTCCTGCTCCTCAATGAAGGCATAGCGATCCACTCCGTGTACAATCCGGCATCAGAGGGCAACCCCAACCCGCTCGCCCATCTGACCCGTGCCTACTGGGACTATGTACTGGTCGCCCCCTACTTCAATCCGCTCCATCCACTGAACCAGGTCCGAAAGGCAGCGATCATTGGGATGGGCGCGGGCACTATGGCCAAGGAGCTGAGCTACTTCTATCCTGGCGTGCCAATTGATGGCGTAGAAATCGACCCGAGCATCATCGCGGTCGGCCGCAAGTATTTCGACCTGCATGAGCCCAATGTCCACGCCATCGCCCAGGACGGCCGGTACTTTCTCAGAACGACACACGCGAAGTACGACCTCATCAGTGTTGACGCGTACCACACTCCGTACATCCCTTTCCAGCTGACGACAGTAGAGTTCTTTCGCGAGGTGGAGCAACACCTGACACCAGATGGCAGCGTCGTCATCAACGTCGGTAGAACTGCACGCGACCAGAAGCTCGTTGATGACATCGCGCGGACCATGAGCCGGGATTTCGCCAGCATCTATCTCATAGACGTGCCGTCGCCTTCTGGTGCGCTGATCCTCAACACTCTCATCGTTGGCAACAACAGCCCAGCATCCCTCTCTGCTCTCACGCAGCGGATGAAGGGCTTGGACAACCCGGTGCTGGCCAGCCTCGGTATCTCAGCAGTGACCAGCACAGCCGTCTATCACCCGACGAGCGGCCTCGTTTTCACCGATGACCACGCTCCCGTAGAGCAGGTAGTCGACAACATGATCATCGACTACCTGCGCACCAGAAACTAGCGCTCGTTCTCTAATGTGACGGGTCGGTAGTCGCGCTGCCCCGTCGTGGGATCCTCCCACACTTCGAGCAGGACCCCGGTCGTGGGGTCAACCTGGCGCTCTCCGGTCGGCCGCAGTCGCTCCGGGTGCGCGACTGTTGGTTGGTAGTGGTAGCGCTCGAACAGCACCGCCGCGAGTACCACGGAGAGTGTCAGCAGGGCGTCCAGTACGAGAAGGATGATAGCACCGTGGCTGGCCTTGACGAAGAAGAGCGCCACCAGTATCCCGGTACAGGCTGCGACAATGACCGTCCCACGGAGGGAGCGGCGCATCTACTTCTCTGCAGCCAGCACGACGGCTGTGCCGTAGGCTACGATCTCCGTCATCGTCTGGCCGATTTCTGAGCTGTCGAAGCGCATCATCACGACCGCATTGGCACCCATGGCCGTTGCATTCTGCACCATGCGATCGATGGCATTGCGGCGCGTTTCCTCCAGCAGCTCGGTATACTCGATGATCTCTCCACCGCGGAGAGATCGCAGTGTCGCCAGCACATTGCCACCGAGACCACGACTGCGGACGACGACCCCAAAGACCTGGCCCTTGACCTCCACAGCACGCTGCCCGGAAACCTGCTCTGTTGTGACGACCAGCATTGTGCTCACCCCCTCTGGAAGCTCCGTCGGAACACACGCCATTTGACGCGTCTATTAGCATGATATGGGTGACACCAGCACCGCACCGGCCACCCCCCAATTTGGGGAGAGAAGGCGGCAAGGAGACAGAGAGGGATGCACGCAACAGTCTATACCACGCCAACTTGACCCTTCTGCACCCAGGTGAAAGCGTGGCTTTCCCAGAAGGGGATCCCCTACGACGAGAGGGACGTTTCGCAGGACCAGGCTGCTGCCTATGAGATGATTCGCAAGTCGCAGCAGCAGGGGGTACCAGTGGTCGACATTGAAGGTCAGATAGTGGTCGGCTTCGATCGACGTCGCCTAGAGATGATCGTTGCGGAGAGCACGGTCCGGCCGGCACTGGGAGCTGCCGTCGCTGATGCAGTCAGGATCCTGAAAGCGAAGGGCCTTCCCGGGCAGTCAGGAGCGTACGTTGGGCGCGTTACGCCCGGCTCACCGGCTGCCGCTCTCGGGCTGCATCCAGGAGACATCGTGACACGTCTCACAGGAAGGCCGGTCAACACAGCAGATGATCTTCTCCAGATCATGGCACAAGCCGAACGCGGCATGCGCCTCGACATGACGTATGTGCGGGATGGTATTGCGCACGATGCTTCAGTAGTCCTGTAAAGCAGGAGGTCTCGAGCGAAAAAGGGCGCTGAGGAGGAGCCCCCCTACTCCTCTCAGCGCCACCATCGTTGGCAGTGGCGCTACTCGCTGACTGCAGCGTCACTACACTCAGAAGCGCGTATCTGACCGGTAGCCCGCCGGTGCGCCGTAGGCGCGATTGCCTCGACGATCTTCCCAGCAATCGCGGCAGTAGACCGGCTTGCCTGGTGTCGGCTGGAAGGGCACCTCAGTCTCACGTCCGCAGGCTGAGCAGACGACGGCGTGCATCTCACGCGGTGCACGCGGAGCACTTGCAGATTGATTGCCACCAAAGCCCTGGCTACCCTTGCGAGTCGCCCGGCACGATGGGCAGCGGGACGGCTGGTGGGTCAAGCCATGGGTGGCATAGTACTGCTGCTCACCCGCAGTGAAGAGAAACCGCGAGTTGCAGTCACGACAAACTAGAGTAATGTCAGCGTAGGACACTAGAAATCCTTACATTTTGAACTGTGCGAAGACCTCGACGAGCGAGACGCTGTGAAAGCTCGAGATTGATGGGGGATCTCCGAAGTGGTCAGCCGGCCTCTCAGTAGCGCTTCAACACGAACAACTTGCGTCTCGACAGCATGAGTATAACAAGTTTAAGGGGCTACGTCTTGCTCTCCAGTACTCGCCGCAACTGGCCCCGAGCCACCGCCAGGCGTTGTTCAGCCTCGTCTGCCTCGATATTCTTGGCGATCATCACGATCGCCACCTTTGTGCGAAAGCCCGCTCGATCGAGCGCTGCCCACGCCAGCGCATAGGGCTGCCTCGTGACAGTAGCCACAATTCGTGCCGCTCGATCACGCAACTTGAAGTTCGTTGCTTGGACGTCGACCATCAGATTGCCGTAACACTTGCCTAAGCGAACCATACTGGCTGTGCTCAGCATGTTGAGTACAAGCTTCTGCGCTGTTCCCGCCTTCAGGCGTGTCGACCCGGTCAGCACTTCTGGTCCCACAACGGGTGCGATGAGAACGTCACAGCGGCCTTCCATAGCGGAGTGCTCTGTACAACATACACCGATAGTGAACGCGCCAACCTCTCTGGCCGCATCAAGGCAAGCCAAGACATACGGCGCGCGCCCGCTCGCCGAGAGACCGGTGACCACGTCACCAGCAGAGATGCCATGCTCGACAATGACGGCGCGTCCAGTTCTCGTATCGTCTTCGGCACCCTCGACTGGTCGCGTCATTGCCGGCGCCCCCCCTGCGATGACGCCCTGAACCAGCTCTGGAGGCGTGTCGAAGGTCGGGACACACTCGGCAGCATCGAGGATTCCC
>JAMCTA010000116.1 GCA_023381895.1 Chloroflexota bacterium | reverse complement strand
TGATCACGACGCTCGTAGTCACCCCGGAATGGCACACTGCTCTGCGCACGCACGGTGTCTCAGCGTGGCTGGAGGGAAAGATGCTAGAGCCAGTGCGTACGTACGGGGAGCAAGAAGCGGGCACACTCGTGGTGCTTGCCGGGAGCGCTGGACTCCTCGAGGTGGCCAGCCCCGGTGGAAGCGCTCAGGAGATGACGGGGGCGCGGCGTGGCGTCGAGCTCCGCGTCAGGGTTTCAAAGTTGGCTTGAAGATGACACGCTATTTAGCAATGTTTGCTGAGATGCTACTGTAACGGCAGCTTGAGTGGGAGAGTGTGATGAGCGGGTTTCTCGTTGAGGGTGGACTACCCCTCAAAGGGAAAGTGTGTGCTGCGGCGAACAAGAACGGTGTGCTGCCGATGCTTGCAGCCACGCTCCTGACTGACGACGTGTGCGTGATTCACAACGTGCCGCGTATCAATGCTGTGCGCGTCATGGTCGACATCCTGAAGGCCGTTGGCGCAGAGATCACTGAGCGTGACCCCAGCACTCTCGAGATCTGTTGCCGCTCGGTACGAGAACACCACCTGCCACCAGACCTGGTCGCGCAGGAGCGTGGCACCGTCCTCTTTATGGCACCAGTGCTACAGCGCACGGGCAGGGTGCTCACAGGCAGACCCGGTGGCTGTGCTATCGGCCGGCGGGACATTGCCACCCATCTCACAGCCCTCCTCAAGTTGGGGGCCCGCGTGGTCGATCATCGTAAGTCACTCGCCATCACGTCCGACGGTCTTACCGGGACTACCGTCTTCCTCGATGAGGCTTCCGTTACCGCTACAGAGAACACGATGATGGCGGCGACCTTCAGTGAAGGAATCACCGTCATCAAGCACGCCGCCTGTGAGCCACACGTCGTTGATTTCGGCCGATTCTTGATCGCCATGGGGGCGGAAATCCAGGGTCTGGGTAGCAACGTGCTCACGATCCAGGGTGGCAGACCCTTGCACGGCGCTGAATACACTGTTGCAGCGGACCACATTGATATCGGAACGTTTGCTATTGCGGCAGCGGTCACTAATGGCAGCGTTGACATCGAGGGAGTGGCACCAGAAAACCTCGAGATGATCTGCCTCACTCTCGAGCGAATGGGGGTGAGCCTCACCTACACGAGTCCAACCTGCCTCCACGTCGAGCGTGGGTCACTGGTCGCCACACGAAAGATCGACTCCAACGTCTGGCCTGGCTTCCCCACGGACCTGATATCGCCGATGATCACACTTGCTACCCAGTGCCACGGTACTACGCTCGTCCACGATTGGATGTTCGAGTCGAGAATGTTCTTCGTCGATCAGCTCGTCAACATGGGAGCGAATATCGTGCTCTGTGATCCGCATCGATGTGTCGTCACCGGCCTTACACCTCTGCACGGTCTCCGGGTCACGGGACCAGACCTCCGCGCAGGGATGGCCCTGCTCATTGCCGGCCTCATCGCCAACGGTACAACCGAGGTGCGTGGAGCAGAACAGATCGAGCGCGGCTATGAAGACGTCATCTTGAGGCTGGCCGCACTCGGCGCTCAGCTTCACAGGGTGGACTGACAGGAAAGGCACGTTCAACAGCATGGGAGAGCAGGAAAACCCAATGCAAGCGCGCTGCGCATTCTGTGGACGCACACAGGATCAGGTCGATGTGCTAGTAGCTGGCCTTGACCCGGTGGTGACCATTTGTGACCGCTGTGTAGCCCAAGTCGAAGAGCTCATTGCGGCATCACCGGGGCACAGAGCCCAGTTGCGCGTGAGCGCTGCGCCGCGCCCACCGGCAGAGCGCCAGGGAACAGGCCACCGTGTCTGGTACATCCCCGATGGATACCTACCCCCCACATCCGCACCGGGGAGCCTTGTCAGCCACGAGTCGGTCTGCGTGCTCAACACGGGGAGCAAAGACGCCACCGTCCGTCTCACGCTCTACTTCGAGGATCGCGAGCCGATGCACAACATCGTCAACATCGTCGGGGCGGAGCGCACGCTGCATATTCGCATGGATAAGCTGGAGCATACTGGTGAGCAGAAGCTCCCCCGTGGTGTTCCCTACGCGGTTCGCGTCGAGAGCGATGAGCCGATCGTCGTTCAACACTCGCGGCTCGACACGACACAACCAGCGCTCGCTCTCTTTACGACGCTTGGCTTCCCTGATCGCACCTCATAGCTCAGCAAGGAGTGTTGCGCGCTCGAGGGAGTGAGGCTGCACCTTGCTATACTGGGAGCAGCGCTCCTTGAGGTCCCGTGCGTATCCGGACCAGAGGCGCACGGGAGATGTACTGGGAGGCAACTTGGTCGCCGTGAGCAACCGTTACCCATGCGCCGCGGCGCCGACGTCCTGTGGCGCTTCCCTCAGAGATACGAGGAGAAGTCTTCCTCCCAGGCGATGGACAGCGAAATGACGCTGAGTACACCTGTCCGGGGCACTCAGCCAGAGCATGAAGACTCCCCTGAGGCATCGGTGCTCGATCGACCGTTGGTGGACGTCCACGCCATCCCTTGGGAGGCCGTCGCTTACGGGCTCCTGGTCCTCCTGGCGCTTGTCCTGCGTCTTGCCAACCTCGGTGACAAGCCATTCCACCACGATGAGAGTCAAGATGCCTACTTTGCGTACATCTTCTATTCTGGTGGTGGCTACAAGTACAATCCACTCCTCCACGGGCCACTGCGCTTCTACCTCATTGCGCTGATGTATCTCCTGTTCGGAGTGAGCGACTTCACGGCCCGGCTTGCGCCAGCACTTCTCGGGACGGTGATGGTCGCCCTTCCCTACTTCCTGCGACGGCAACTAGGGAGAGTAGCCGCCTTCGCCACTGCAGTGCTTCTCTGCATCAGCCCCTCTTATCTCTACTTCTCTCGCTTCACCCGGGAAGACATCTACTTTGCCTGCCTGACTCTTGCCCTCATCGTCGCTACCTTTTCCTTCCTGCAGCAGCCGCGACCCTGGCAGCCTGCGCTTATTCTTGGTCTTCTCGCTGCGAGCTTTGCCACGAAGGAGACCACGTACATCACCGTCTTCATCGCCGGGCTCTTCTTCCTAGCAACACTTGCGCGTCAGGCTCTCGACGCTCGCAAGGAGGGGCTAGCACTGCGCGACTTGCCCCTTATCCGCACCATGAGCGCTCCTGGCCGTGATCCCTGGCTGTGGGCCTTCGCTACATTCGTCATCGTCTACGTGCTGCTCTTCACCACCTTCCTGACGAATCCACAGGGGTTGTACGACGGGGTCGTCAAGGGATTGCAGTACTGGCTGGCACAGCAGCCCGTCGGTCGCGGCGATGAACCGTGGTACTACTACTTCGTCCTGCTTCCGGCCTATGAATGGCCAGAGATCATTCTTGGCGGCGTCGGCGTGGCCTGGGTACTCCGCCGCCCCACTCTCCTGGGAGTCTTCCTCATCTGGTTCTTCACCTTCAGCATGGGCATCTACTCGTGGGCCGGTGAGAAGATGCCATGGCTGCTCATCCATCCCCTGCTGCCACTGCTCTTCCTCGCGGGTCTTGGTTTCCAAGCACTCTGGCAGCGACGCCATAAGCTTGCTGGTCTAGGAGGACTTGCAATCACCGCACTGGGGGCCGTCTACCTTATTCACGCGGCCACGGCCGTCTCCTTTGTGCATCCTGCTGATCCGGCGGAGCTCCTGGTCTACACGCAATCATCCACAGCTGTGCCACGAGTCAACAAGCTTCTTCATGAGATCAGCCAGCTCACATACGATGCGACGGGCAAACCGCTCCAGGTCGCCGTAGACACGACTGATGGCACTGACTGGCCGTGGGCCTGGTACTTCCGCAACCTCAACGTAAGCTATGTGGCCATGTCACAACCAGGCTTCAAGCCTTCGACACAGGCACTGATCATCGATGATCCGAATCGAGCCGCCCATCTCAGCGAGCTCTCAGGCTACACCGGCTTCAAGTTCCCCTTGCGCGTGTGGTGGATTCCCGATTTCGCCCGCGCTTCCGTGCAAACGTGGCTCACGTGGCTCTACGCCCGCACGCCTTGGAATCCATTGGGCTCTCTCGACGAATGGGTCTACGTCCGGAATGACACTCCCGGTGTGGCGCTGATTGGTGGCGCGCCGGCGCTGGCCGGCGCCTCGACTGGGACAGTGGCGACCACCGCGACTGTCCCCGCAGACAACCTGCCGCCGGCGGTGAACGTGACGCCAGTGCGCATCATCGCGCCACAGGCAAACGGTAAGTTCGTGCTTCACGGTCCGCGTCAGCTGACGGTGCTCCCCGACGGCACGATCTTCGTAGTGAACCAGGATTCTGGCACTGTAGACAAGATCGCCCCCAACGGGGCAGTTGTCGCGCAGTACGTAGGCACTGGTCGCCAGGCGCTGAAGCTGCCAACTGGGCTAGCAGTGGACTCCCAGGGGAACGTCTTCATCGCCGACACCTGGAACCATCGCATCGTCATGCTGTCGAAGACGTTGCAGTTTGTCCGTGCTTGGGGATCCTTCGCTGCGACGAACGGGCAGCTCAACGCCGCTCCTGGCAAGTTCTACGGCCCGCGCAGTATCGCTATCGACAAGCAAGACCACCTCTTCGTGACGGACACCGGTAACAAGCGTGTTGAAGAGTTCGATGAGAGCGGGAAGCTGCTCTACTTGTTTGGCGGCGGCGGCAGTGCACCGGGCCAGCTCAGCGAACCGGTCGGCATCGCATTCACTCCTGATGGCAACCTCGTCATCGCGGATACCTGGAACCGGCGTCTTCAGCTCATGACTCCACAAGGCCAGCCACTCGCCCAATGGCCCGTGGTGCCGTGGCAAACAAACGTGCACAATGAGCCCTACGTTGCTGTTGGTCAGGATGGCATCATCTACGTGACCAACTCGGATGCCAAGCCGGGCAGCATCTACGTCTTCTCGCCGCGCGGGTTGCCGCTGGCGGTGTGGCACGTGGCGGGAACAGCTCTCAACTACCCGACGGGTTTGGCCATCGGGCCGGGCAATCAGCTCTACGTCAGTGACAGCGGCAACCAGCGTATCGTGGTCCTCCCTGGACGGTAAGATCCAGCGCACCTAACGCCGATAGCTGCTCGATGCTCGCAGCAAAGGAAGGATCGCTGCCGGTACCATCTCAGCGATGTCTTCCCCGCGAGCGAGCCGCTCGCGGACCTGTGTGGACGAGAGCTGCTGGTCTGCGAGCGGAAGTCCTGGGCCAGTCAGCAAGGTGACAGCACCGGCAAACTTGCGATTCTCAGGGCTCTTCAGTAACGCAGCAAGTTCTCGATCACCAGCCCCGGCTCGCGGCGCAACGGCCACGCCGGCCTGGGCAAAGAACGCCCGCAAGGCCGCGTCGCGATCCGTGTAGTAGCGCGCGTCGAAGATCTGGACGATCTTGTCAAAGCCCACGAGGAACGTCAATGAAGCTGGCCGGAGCGCTCGCCTAATCGCTTCCGCTTGCTCGACATACAGCCCGCGATTGACCAGGATGAGCCCCAGACGGGCATCAAGATCTGTCAGGAGCGACAACAAGAGCAGCCGCTCTGCGTATGGAGCTCCCGTGATCTGTTCTTTGTCGACGGTGAGCTTCGCCAGTGAAAAGCAGACAGCATCGTAGGAGCCACTCGTCAGAGCGAGATCGGCCAGGTGCAGGTGGGCAGCAGTAGGAGGATTGAACGATCCGGCCAGCACCGCGAGACGGAGACCCGGAGCGCTGGCGCCAGCGAGAAGGACGGCCTCGGGGGGACCCGACACGTCCAGATCAGCAAGAGCACTGCGAAAACGGTCGAGCCGGCGTTCCCATTCAGGGGGCCTCTCCATCGGCACAGTCCGTTCATCTCTTCAGGACGATACCCCAGTATATCGGCGCAATCCGAGCCGCCAGAACCACGATGCCAGCACAAAGAAGGTGGCGGCGAAGGTTACTGGAACGAGAGCGTGTAGGTCACCTAGATCACGGAACCAGCTACAAAAAAGCCACAGCAAAACACGACGACCCCAACACGCACGGACACAAGCTGTCCGAGAGGAGAGCGATCAAGAGACTCTCTCAGAGCTCTCTACTGAGATTGCCGGCTCTGCTGTGAATCGGGCGGGAAGACCCAATGAAGTCAGGCTACTCCTTGCCCGGAATCAAGAGATCAGTGCCAACGTTGAGATACGACGGATCGTCGATCCTCCAAGCATTGGCCTTGTAGATGACCTCCCACTTCGACTCATCACCATACTCACGGAGAGCGATGGACTTCAGGGTGTCACCCGGCTGACTCTTGACGGTCTTGCCCTTCAGCTTGGGCTCTTCCTTCTTGCTCCACGGTAACCGCATGACCTGATCCCCTCTCGACATCAATGATGACGCTGTCCGCGGCCGCACGGATCCAGGTGGGAACCGCTCGTCAGGATTGTACAGAAGCCACTCGTTTCCGTCTAGATGCGAAGATGGCACACAGGCATCACTGCGTCAAATGCAACTGCGCTTCGCCATCAGGAACCACACATCCTGGCCTCGCCTCATCAGAGCGAAATACTGGTCAGCTGGCGGGAGACTCCCGCCTCGGCTAGATCCGGGGCCTCAGGGAGCGGTCAGAAGCCAGCACTGTCGCATTCGAGCGGATAGCGCGGAGGCTGACTGCTTGCCGCTGGGCGCTCCCTAA
Source organism: Chloroflexota bacterium (assembly GCA_023381895.1). The sequence goes on along the minus strand of JAMCTA010000116.1, from coordinate 8,063 downwards.
CGGCCATGAAGTGCCAGAACCAGGGGTCCTAGTAACTTCGGTGGCCAAACAGCCTACCTTCGTACACTTTTGAGCAACGATACTCTATACTTCTGCACATTACTACAAGCTCGCCGTAGGACTATCACGCTCATACAGAGTGGGTCGGACCCGCGATTCCGTCGAGGAGGAAGTACGTTGATGTTCGAATCACCGCGCGCTCCAGATCACCATCAGACGAGTTACGACAGGTTTCCGCAACAGTCCGGAATGCCCGGTAGGAGGATGTTGATCCGCGCCATTGCTCTAGTCGCCCTCCAGCTGTTCGCCTTCTTGGTGGGAACGTCTCCAGCTCTCGCCGCACCAGGGCGTCCACTTCTTCTCTCCGCTCTGCCCATCATCACCACGCAGCCGAGCAGCACCACCGTCACCGCCGGTCAGACCGCCACCTTCACGGCGGCAGCTTCCGGCAACCCCACCCCCACCGTCCAGTGGTACGTCAGCACTAATGGCGGCGTGACCTTCACGCCAATTAGCGGGGCGACAAACACCACACTGAGCTTCACCGCGACTGCCTCAGAGAATGGCAACATCTATGCCGCAGCTTTCACCAATAGCGGTGGTACGGTCTACACCAATCCCGCCACCCTCACCGTCGACGTCGCTCCCACGGTGACCACCCAGCCTGCTAATCAGACGGTGAATGCCGGTCAGACCGCCACCTTCACGGCGGCAGCTTCCGGCAACCCCACTCCTACCGTCCAGTGGCAGGTCAGCGCTGATGGCGGCACCACCTGGTTCGACATCGCCGGCGCCACCAGCACCTCCTACACCACCACTGCCACCACCTCAGCCAACAACGGCTGGCAGTTCCACGCCGTCTTCACCAACTCTCTCGGCACTGCGACCTCGAACGCCGCCACCCTCACCGTCGACGTCGCTCCCACGGTGACCACCCAGCCTGCTAATCAGACGGTGAATGCCGGTCAGACCGCCACCTTCACGGCGGCAGCTTCCGGCAACCCCACCCCCACCGTCCAGTGGCAGGTGAGCACGGATAATGGCACCACCTGGTCCAACATCGCGGGAGGCACCTCAAATCCTCTCATCATCCCCAATACCCCAGCCTCCGCTAACGGCGACCTCGTTCGTGCCGTCTTCACCAACCCTGCCGGCACTGCGACCTCGAACGCCGCCACCCTCACCGTCAATGTTCCACCTGTGATCACAACCCAACCAACGAGCCTTCGTGTTGAGGTAGGATCCGCCATTTCTTTCACGGCAGTAGCTTCCGGTCAGCCGGCTCCGGCGGTACAGTGGCAGGTGAGCACGGATAATGGCACCACCTGGTCCAACGTCTCAGGCGCTACCAGCACCTCCTACTCGCTCATCGCGAATGGGAGCTACAACGGCTACCAGTATCGTGCCGTCTTCACCAACGTGGCGGGGAGTGTCGCGACCAATGGCGCGACCCTGACCACCTACGTGAATGACGTGCCTCGCGGCTGGATCTTCGGTCACATCACGCTTGCCGGCTCCGGTACTCCTGTGCCCGGTGCCACCGTGGCTCTTGCGAACACCCCGGTGCAGCAAGGACCGCTCTCCGGAGGAGACTATCAGTTTCCCGCCATCAGCACTGTCAATGGCTTGAACCAGACGGGTGTCTACACCGTCGTCATCACCCCACCTGCCGGGTACACAGTTGTCAGCCCTGCTACCGTTCAGGTCACGGTGACTGCAGGCCAGGGGGCAGAAGCGGACTTTACCCTTCAGCCAGCTAGTAGCACGCCCACTTCCAATAGCACCAACTGTACGTTCATCCTCGGCTTCAAGACTCTCCAAGGTCTGATTCCCAACATCGTGGGGAACTGCCTGACGGACGAGCAGCACAACCCAGTCAATGGTGATGGCCTCCAGCCAACCGCCAATGGCCTCCTGGTCTGGCGCAAGGCGGATAACTTCACTGCATTCACCGATGGGTACCACACCTGGGTCAATGGTCCTTACGGTGTCCAGGAGCGTCTCAACACCCAGCGCTTCCCGTGGGAGGCCAATCCAGATCATCTGCCCGTCGTGGGAGGCTAGTGCTCGGCCTGGCCTGATCTAAAGGGAGGGAACCGCACGTTGCGGTTCCCTCCCTTCGACGTTCATGTCCGGTCGTACACCAAAGTGCGCAGCGTGTAACATACTGCTTTGGCAAGACTTTTGCAGGGAAGTAGGGGCGTGATAGAGAGCAAGTCCGGAGCACCACCGGCTGTGCCCGCGCCACCCCCTACGCTCAACCGTCCGGTTATCCTTGCCGGACTCATGCTCGCGACCTTTCTCACAGCCATGGAAGCGACGGTCGTCAGCACCGCAATGCCGACGATCATCGGTGAGCTGCACGGGCTCAGTCTCTACGCTTGGGTCTTTTCTGTCTATCTGCTTACCTCGACGGCGACCGTTCCCTTGTATGGACGTCTCAACGACATGGTGGGCCGAAAGCCGGTCATGGTCGGTGGCATCATCATTTTCCTCATCGGCTCAGCGCTGTCTGGTCAAGCTCACAACATGGTTCAGCTCATCAGCTTTCGCGCCCTGCAGGGATTAGGTGCTGGTGCTGTCCAGCCGACCGTTTTCACGATCCTGGGCGATATGTTCACGCTTGCCGAAAGGGCCCGCATTCAAGGCCTCTTCAGCGCCGTCTGGGGCACGTCGAGCGTTGTCGGCCCAGCTCTTGGCGCCTTCCTCACCCAAACAGTGGGCTGGCGCTGGGTGTTCTACGTCAATGTGCCCTTCGGCTCGCTTGCCCTCCTCATCATCTGGACGCAGCTTCGGGAGTCGGTGAGGCACCGCCAGCATCGCCTGGACTATCTTGGCGGGCTCACACTGACCTCTGGTGTCGCCATACTCCTGTGGGGATTGGTCGGAGCGGCAAGCGGCATCCAGGCCGGCCACATTCTGCTTGGCCTGGCTCTGCTGCTGATCTTCGTTGCCGTCGAGCTACGGGCGAGCGAGCCAGTGCTCCCGCTCTCCATCTTCAAGATCGCCTTCATCGCTGTCCCTTGCCTTGCCGGCTTGCTCTCCGGAGCAGTCCAGTTTGGCCTCTCCTCTTACGTGCCGCTCTTCGTCCAGGGTGTGCAGCTCGGCAACGCCGGCGATGCAGGGAAGGTGCTCGCAGCCACCTCCATCGGCTGGCCGCTTGCCGGCTTCATATCACCATGCCTGCTGCTTCGCTTCGGCTTCCGGCCAGTAGCGATCACCGGCACCGCCCTCATCGCTCTCGGGACGGTTGCACTTCTCTTCTACCAGGTGACCACACCGCACGCCCTCATGATGGTCAATCTTTTCGTCATCGGCGTGGGGCTCGGCTTCAGTAGCAACTCGTTCCTGCTTGCCGCTCAGAGCGCTGTCGGATGGACGCAGCGCGGCGTGGTTACGGCATCGATTCAGTTCAGCCGCACAATGGGCGGTACCGTGGGCATCGCCGTGCTCGGTGCGGTGCTCAACACCACCCTCAACACTACCCTCAGCACACTGCACACGACCAACATCAATGCCGTGCTCGACCCTACAGTTCGAGCCAAGCTGCCGGGTAGCATTGTGAGCGGATTGCAGCAGGGTCTCCAGCACGGTCTCCACGTCATTTTCCTCGTGCTCGCTGGCGTCAGTATCGCCAGTCTGCTCAGCGCTCTCCTCTTTCCCCGCGGCGGACAGCAGGGCGCACCCAACGGGGGCACCGTCGCAACGAGCGATGCCAGCACGCCCGCCTCGGAACCGGTCACGGCGATAACAGGGGGCGGCAGATAGTCTCGAGAGCCGGGTACTCCCTCCGACCCTTGGCCCCGTCTTTGCCGCAGCCGCTACCCGAGTGCCAGCAGCGAACAGCTAGCGATCAGGAGCCGGCCCGGCACGATCCCGCAGCTGGCCGTCCCGCGCTGTGGCAGGCTCACCACCCCAATCGCCTGGCACGTCGCCAAAAAGCTCAGGATGGAGGAAGCGCACTAGCGCAGCGATGACGCCGTGGACGAAAGAAGTGGTCCGGTCCACCGCACCGTGGGTCATCAGTCCGAAGTGCCCCCCAGCTTGCTTGGCGTTAGACACTCCGAACACCTGATCGACGGCATCCCCGAGCTCATCTCCGGCGCGGATTCGCTCCATCATGGGTGGTGGCACAGCCATCTTCAGAGTGGAACCTAAGCCTTCCCGACCTTCACGGTCAACAATGACCACCCAGCCGCAGTCAAGCCACCACCCAGCTGTGTGCTGAAGACCACCCTCCAGTCCAGCGCCGAAGTCGGCGTCCAGCGCTGCCCGTGCCTTGTGAGCGCGCTGGCGTGCCCCAGCGACACTTTCCTCATCACTCATGGGCTGGGAGCGCACTCCGGAATTCACCGAGACCCCTTGCACATTCCAGTCCACCTCTGGCCACACCGTACGGAACGCAGCCGCAACGGCTCGTACCTTCACAGGATTCGTCGACCCGACGGCAACAGAGCGGGCGACCACAGCGTTCCCCCTAGCTTTCTCGATCGTGTGTGCAGCCCAGCACCAGCGCACCAGCACCATCCACTGTGCCGCTCCACCCAGGCGTCACCAACGCCGTGGCGTCGTCTTGTACTAGAAGCGCTGGTCCGTGGACGTGCGTGCCGGGTATCAGGCGGGCCCTCGCCAGGACCGGCGCCCGGACCCAGTGGTCCTGCAGCCACACCAGCTGATCACCCAAGGAAACCGCTCCCGATTCGGGTTGGTAGGGTGGAAGCTTGTGACGGGCGGGGGTGCGCGAGCGAACCCGTAGCGTCACGATCTCCACAGGTCTACTCCGGTGAAGGTAGCCATAGCGCTGCTCGTGTGCCCGGTGAAAGCGCTCGACCGTGCTGGCGAGTGTGCCGCCGGCCATCACCGTGAGCTCAAATGACTGTCCGCGATAGCGCAGATCAGCGAAACGCGTGATCTCGGCGTCTGCGGCGCCGGTACTCTCGGTCTGGGCTTGGAGCGGCGCGAAGAGTGCCTGCCATTCATCCTCGCCGACGGTATCCGCCCTCCGGAGTAGCCCCCGCCGGACGTCGCGTAGACTGCCGGCCAGCACCATTCCGAGCGCCGAGAGCAAACCAGGATAGCACGGGAGGAAGATCGTCTGAATGTCCAGGGCCTCGGCAAGCTCGCAGGCGTGCAGCGGGCCCGCGCCTCCGAACGGGAAGAGCGTAAACTCGCGAGCATCGTGACCTTGCTCGATCGACACGTGAGCCAGCGCTCGGACCATCGCAGCGTTGACGATGCGCACCATGCCAACGGCGGTCTCCTCTGCAGAAAGCCCCACCGCCGCTCCCACGTGGGCAAGCGCCGTGCGTGCCCGTTCACTTGACAGAGGCATACGGCCGCCCAAGAGCCCAGTGCTCGGAAGACGTCCGAGAAGCAGATTGGCATCGGTGACCGTTGGTAGCTCTCCCCGGCCATAGCACGCCGGCCCAGGCTCGGCGCCGGCCGATTGCGGACCAACGCGGAGAGCGCCTCCCGCATCAACCCAAGCCACCGAGCCACCGCCCGCGCCGATGGTGTGTACCGCCACCATCGACTGGCGAAGCGGCCAGCCACCGAGGCTCGCCTCGACCATGAAAGGCACGCCTCCATCACACAGAGCAACATCAGTCGACGTTCCCCCCATGTCGAATGTCAAGAGCTGGGTGCGTTCCCGGCCACCAGTCGCAACCGCTCCCGCCACACCTCCCGCCGGACCAGACAGCGCGAGACAGACCGGATGCTCGGCAGCAGCCTGCGGGGTGGTCAACCCTCCGGAGCTCTGCATGAGCTGCAGATCAGGGAACGTGACCGCCGCGCGCGCCAGGTAGCGGGCCGTCAGCGGTCCTGCGAAGGCGTCGATGACTGTGGTACTGGCCCGCTCGTACTCGCGAAACTCCGGCGCCACGTCACTGGAAAGGGAGACGAAGAGTCCAGGTATATACTCGCGTAGCGCGGCGGCTAGGCGGCGCTCGTGATCAGGATGGAGAAAAGAGAAGAGCAGACAGATGGCCACCGCCTCGACATCAAGAGCTCGAATGGCGACGGCGAGCCCAGCCACGGTCTCTGCAGTCAGCTCTTCCAGCACCTGGCCATCGGCGGCGATCCTCTCGGCAACCTCCAGAGATCGGTCTACCGGCACGAGCGGATCAGGCGGCCGGGCGCGCAGGTCATAGAGAGCAGGGCGGTCCTGGCGGCCTAGTAGGAGGAGATCCCGGAAGCCCTGAGTAGTGAGGAAAGCGGTACGTGCTCCGCGGTTCTGCAGAATGGCATTAGTCACGATCGTCGTGCCATGGATCACTGTAGTAAGCGCGGTACCAGCGAGCTCAGCGAGCCCTTGCTGAATCGCACGCAGGGGGTCATCAGGCGTCGAGAGCACCTTGTGAGTGCGAATGCCATCCTTCGTAAGGAGCACGAAATCCGTAAAGGTGCCGCCGACATCGATGCCGGCGATCGCACCAGTTCCCCCGCGCTCAGAATCCATCGCCCCCCCTCGCAAAGACGGCGCCAGGGAGGAGATGCCCGGCAAGGAGCATCACGAGACTGCCTCCCCCAGGCGTGAGCAGAGCTCGCCGGGGTCTGTAAGGCAATAAGTCCTCCTATGTCTCGTGACCCCGTCAGCACCCGCACCTCTATGTATGGCCCACCACGAGCAACACACTCGCTCATCCCGCTCTCTCGTGGCGCAGTGTAGCACCAGGGGGCACCCTCCTCTTGACAGCAGCGCGTCTATCCTGTACACGTGGAATATAGAACATTCGTTCCAGAATGAGGTGAAATATGCCAGCACACCAGAGCGAGAGTGCGACTATTCAGGCCCAGCTCCGGCGCACACTGCGCGAATACATTCGCTGGACACTCTACGCCGCGATCCCGCAGGGAAGCGCACCGGCACTCTCCCTCTCGTGGCTCGGGTGCGCCACAGCCACAGACGCCGACGTCTACTCATCCCGACCTGGCCGCGGCGATTCGCGCTTCGACGAACGGGGAAGGCCGCAACCGCGCCAGTTCGTGGAGATCGAGGGTACCGCCGTGCTGATGCGCGGTCCTACACCAGTCGAGACAGTCACCCTCCAGGCAAGCCAAGCTGACTCCTGGAGAGCCTACATTCAGGAGGAGCTCCGTCACAGCGAAGGTATGTTGCGTTTCGAGCGTGACACCGTCATGCAGCTTGTCCAGCGGCTCACTCCCCGGCAGCAGCAAGCCATCTGGGACATTGCACACCGCAGCAGCGCGGAATCGGCGCTGCACCACCGCTGCTCGCCGGCAGCCATCAAGGTGGCCATACGAGAGGCGCTCGACACACTGCTCGGCCTGCTCTACTCCTCGGTGGGACGGCGCCTCATCTAGGAGACAGCACGCTGGTACCTCGCCAGCAGCCAGCGCGTATCTCTTTCATAATATTTGACGATGACAAGCAGTGTGATGTACCTTCTGAAGAACAGCTTAACGAGCTGGAGATTATGCCGCTGTCGTTGCCAGAGCAGACGAGGTGCCAGCTATGAGTGCGTCGAGCCGGCCGGCAGCAGTGGCAGCGCCCAGGCCCGAAGGCGGAGCGGTCGGAGGTACCGCACCACAAGCGCGAGCCACAACGTTCGCGCTGGACGGCCAGGACCTTGTCCGCAGCGTCAATCGTCTCGCCATCCCCATCATTGCCGAGAACCTCTTCCAGACGATGCTCGGCGTCATCGACATGCTCATGGTGAGCAGGCTGGGGGCCGCGGCCATAGCCGGGGTTGGAACCGCACTGCAGATCATGTTCCTCGTCATTGCGGCGCTTACCTCGATCACTGTCGGCACCACCGTTCTGGTGGCTCGCTTCACGGGGTCGAACCGACCGGCCGAGGCATCGCGTGCCGCCAAGCAATCCATCCTTCTCGCTGCCGTTATCGCCGCAGTCATCGTGGTGTTCGGTCACATCTTCAGCAGGGCAGTGATCGCCCTGCTCGGCGCCGCTCCAAACGTCGTCGAAGCGGGCGGCTCTTACCTAGACATCGTGGCTCAGACGTCCATCTTTCTCGTGCTCCAGCTCGTTTGCGCCAGTGCTTTGCGCGGTGCTGGCGACACACGGACCCCGATGCTCGTCA